>CACYBN010000179.1 GCA_902772675.1 uncultured Erysipelotrichaceae bacterium | reverse complement strand
AACTCTTCTCTAATTGCTTCAAATGTAGTAGTAAACTCTTCTACCATTACATCATCCATTTCATTCATTATTTCAAGTAATGTATCTTCAGCATGTTCTAAGTCTTCTTTTTGTTTAGTTAAGAATGTATATCTAGTATTAACTCTTTCATACTCATCAATTGCTGCTAAATTAACCATCCCAAGTCTTTTAATATTCGCTCTATAAGTATTAACCTTCTTACGAGCTTCATCAACTTCTATATCAAGTTCATATTCTTCTTTTGCTCTTTCATATGTTAATGAATACTCTTCATTTAATATATTTAACATATTATCTAGTTTAACTTCAATCTTAGTAATATTAATATTTAATTCATTAACTTCTTTTTCTAAATTACGAAGATTAGAATTTTTTAATTTATCATCAGCATTTCTGCGTTCTATTTCTTCTTTTAATTCTGAAATCATCTTAGTCATATTCTTACTATCAAGAGCTAATTTATCTTTTAGTATAGTTTTTTCATTATATTCGTTTATTAAATCTTCTTCCATTTTAGAAATAGAATTATTTTTAATTCCCTCAAAACTATCTAATTCTTTAGTAGTAGATTCTAAGCTACTATTAAGTAAAGTTTTATCATCATTTTTAGAATTAAGTTTTTCTTCTTCTAATACTTTTTCACGTGAAGTTTTTAAATATTTTTCATTTAAACTATCTATTTCTGCACTTAGAGTAGTTATTTTATCCCTAGTACTAATGATAGCTTCTTCATTAGTTGTTAATTTCATTTGAAGTAAATTCAATTCTTGTTTTAAAGAAACTACACTCTTACTAGCATTAAAACTACCACCAGACATAGAACCACCAATATGAATAACATCTCCATCTAGTGTAACTATTTTATATCTATTATTAATTACTTTACTAAGTCTTGTAGCACTATCAATATCAGGTGAAACTAATACAGTACCTAATTGATTAAATATAATGTTTTTATATTTATCATCAAATTCTACTAAATCACTTAATACACCAATAAAGTCATTATTAGTATCTATTTTACTTAAAGTATCTTCATCAACATATCTTTCTTTAATTACTGATAAAGGAAAGAAAGTTGCTCTACCTAGGTGATTATCTTGTAAATAATTAGTTGCTTTTTTAGATGACTCTTCATCCTTAGTAATAATAAAGTTTTTAGATGAAGATAACGCTATTTCTAATGCTTTAACATATTTATCTTCAGTAGATAAAACATTACCAATAGTATCATGTATACCACTAAGTTCATTAGCTTTTAATACACTTCTAACACTATTAGGAATATTTCCACCATTTTCTATTTCGATTTTTAAACTATCTATTTTATGCTTCATAGTAATAATATCTCTATCTAATTTAGAATATTCATTTTGTTCCATATTCTTTTCTTTAGATAATTTAGAAATATTATTTCTTATTTCTTCTAATTCATTATCATAGTTTTTAATATTATCATTAATTATTTCTATTTCTTTATTAATTAGTTCTATACTATGATTAATATTGCCTTTTTCTTCCATTAATGATCTAATCTTATCACTTACTTCTTTATCTTCTAAAGATGCATTAGTTCTTTCTTTAATAAGCTTTTTCTCACCATTAATTCTTTCTACTTCTTCAGTAACCTTAAGTAATTTATCATTAACTTCAACTAATTCTTTTTCTAATTTTTCTAATTTGTTAGCATCTTCTATATTTTTAACATCACTACTATTAGATTCATTAGATAAAGTAACTATTTCTTTTTCCAAAGTTTCTTTCTTTTCCTTATCTTTTTCAAGTTCACCATTTAAATAATTAATATCATGTGCAAGTAAAGCAACTTCATATTTGTCTAAACCTTCTTTATTTTCTAAATATTCTTTTGCTTTTTCACTTTGTTCCTTTAATGGTTCTACTTGTACTTCTAATTCTGTAATTATATCATTAACTCTATCTAAGTTATTATGAGTACGATCTAGTTTTCTCAAAGCTTCTTCTTTTCTCTTTTTATATTTTAAAATACCAGCAGCCTCTTCAAAAACAACACGACGATCCATTGATGAAGATGAAATAATTCTATCAACTTCACCTTGTGAAATAATATTAAAAGATTCTTTACCTACACCACTATCCATAAGTAGATTAGTTATATCTTTTAATCTACATCTTTCATTATTTAAGAAATACTCATTTTCACCATTTCTATATACTTTTCTTTTAATTGATATATCTGTATATGGAATATTT
>CACYBN010000178.1 GCA_902772675.1 uncultured Erysipelotrichaceae bacterium | reverse complement strand
CCAAACACTATTAAAGAAATTAGCAGAATATTCATTTTGAAACATTACATGAAATTCATCAATAAAGATATGTGTTCTTTTTCCATTCTTATAATTTTGATTGACCCTATTTAATATGGCATCTGTTATTACGAGTAAACCAAATGTTTTTAACTGGCTTCCCAATTTATGAATGTTATATGAAATGATTCTATTATTTGTATTAACATTTGTTGGGAAAGCAAATGCATTTAATGAGCCATTTGTATATAATTCCAAACAAAGATCTAGATTCTTTGCTTCGGGTTCAGGTTGCTCAGATAATACGTCTTTTAAATCAACTAATGTTGGGTATTCTTTTTTATCTTTAAATCTTTCATAAACTAGTGATGTACATCTATCAATAATTGTTTTATCTATAGGTCCAAGTCCACCTTTATCTTTAAGTAATTGTTCAAATAAAGATAGTATAAATTCAGATTTAGTGACAATAGGATTTCCTTCTCCATATCCTTCTTCTAACATCATTGCATTTATATGATTATTACTCGTTGCAGATATATCTATGTTTTCCCCATGTAATGCCTCTACTAAAGGACTATATTCATTTTCAGGATCACATATTAAGATATCGTCTTCAGTTGATAATGCTAAAAAAGTAATCAACTCCTTTGCACTAAATGATTTACCAGATCCAGGTACTCCAAGTAAGAATGAAGATTGATTCATAAGCTTTGACTTATCAACCATTATTAAATTATTACTAATAGCATTTTCTCCATAATAGATACCTTTTTTATCCATTATCTCTTGAACTTTAAAAGGCATCAATGCTGCAAGTGATTCAGTTGTTAGTGTTCTTTTTGCTTTTATTTTTTTATTACCTATTGGAAGGACAGTGTTTAGCCCTGTTAATTGTTGATACTTTAAAGATGTTATCTGACACAAATGTCTCTGCCCTATTGATTTAAGATTATCGCTCATTTCATCTAGTTTGGTTTTAGAATCTGCTACTAATAGAATTGTTAGTGTTCCTTCCATTAACATTTGATCTCTTGCAGTAACATCATTTAATGTTTCCTTTGCTTCTTTTCTGGCTTGTTCCATATCATATGGAATAACTGCACTAAAGTTATTGTTTGCATTTTGCTTTCTCTGCCAATTTGTAATGTTTGACTCTACACCAAGTAATATTCTTTCTAACAGCTTAATAGATTCGTTTATTGGTATTGGTTTAATATCAATTGATATCATCATATTTTGATTTATATCTGTTAGATCAGATACCATACTATCTCTTATAAAATTTGCATAGTCCTTTAGAAATAATACTCTTCCAAATTTATCTCCCATTTCAAAATAATCATCTTTAAAAGAAAATGAATTGGGACAAATATAATCTTTGAATGAGTGACCTAATTTTCTTGCATTTAAAATATCAAAGTTATAGTTTGATTCTTCTCCCACTCTATATAAATCATGTAAAATTCTAAGTTTTTCATTGGCATCTACATTACTACATTTACTACCCAACTTGGTAAGATATGAGGCAAGTTCTGTTCCTATTCTTCTAAAATAATTTTTTGCTTCTTCATAGTCTTTCTTATAGGTCGTTACAGTTAAATACAATTCTTTCATCATACCTTTAGAATTAAATGCTTTATCTAGAAGCATATCATTATATTCTTTTCGGTAAATGTCTAATCCATCTTCTTTAAATGGTAATAATATTTCTTTTTCAAATTCTTTCTTGTTAATTTTTTTTAGATTAATAGTTATTTTGGTTTCACTTGTAGCAGCAAATGAATTTAATAATTCTGAGTAATTTAAAAACATGGTTTCTTTATCTTCTTTTGAAGCTACTGTGTAATTAATATCAGTAAATTTATAAGTAAATGAATACTGATTATTTCCTACTAAGCATATTCCATTATCCCATATTCTACTTATAGGAATACAATCTTGAATAGACTTAGGAACTTTGTGCTTTTCTTTGTCTCTTGAAAATAGTTTTATCACGTTTTAGCTCCTTTCTTATTTTTTTGTCATAATATTCTTTAGCTAATTCAACATAAATATTTTCTGCTTTAAAATATAATTTATTGGGTATTAAAAACTTAGAATGAATAAATGCAACTACTACATCTTCAAAATTCATTCCATTATATTTAACAAATCCAATTAAAATAAATGGTAATGAACTAATAATGCATAGCCAAGATGTTATTTCCAGCCCTAATCTATTTCGAAAAGAAAAATAAACTAGAACTGCTAAACCACAACTTAATACTACACATATAAACTGTCTTAAAGACATTCCGAAAAATATACTTTCTTTATAATTCCTTACTTCTCTATTTATTTTTATTTCCAATATATTTCACCTCCATAACAAAAGAGCCATTGTTATTTTAAAGGCTCTTTTATAATACTTAATACATCACAAATAATTCTTTGATTCCAATTGCTTTCAATATGACCATTAATTGCTATTGCTTGTGATCTATTTAATAAGTTATTTATTTCTCCATCATCATAGATATATACATATGCAATATTCGGATTTAATTCATAATCATAATCGTTTGGAATAGCTAATTTCACTCTAATTGCTTTTTTGTTATTGCATTTTAAGTTTCTTTGTTTAGATAATATTCTTCCAACAAGATTAACTTCATTATGTAGTTTAACTTGATTACTCATAGTACATCT
>CACYBN010000177.1 GCA_902772675.1 uncultured Erysipelotrichaceae bacterium | reverse complement strand
TCATGATAACCATAGTATCTTGGCATTACCTTATATTCATAATATTCCCAATCTTCGCCCAATTCTAAAGTATATGCGTATTCATTGTAGTATACTCCGGCAAATGGATTATTAACTCTAATATCTCTATATACACTGCGATTGTCTTCCATCATTACTCTTACAGCAATAGAATCATAGAATAAACCAGTATCTTGATTATAGAACCAGTCTCTTAAATCATCATAATCTAAAGTGCTTTGTGAAGCATTATAAATTGTTCCTTGAGTTTCATGATAACCATAGAATCTTGGCATTACCTTATATGAATAATCATCCCAATCTTCGCCTAATTCCAATGTATATGTATACTCATTGTAATAAACACCAGAAAATGGATTAGGTACCTCTATATCTTTATAGATTTGACGATTGTCACTATTCATTACTCTTACTGCTATTTTATCAAAATATGTGTTATATGTACGGTTATAAAAATATTTCTCTAAAAAGTCATAATTAATGAATTGTTGTGAAGCTACATAGACTGATCCTTGAGAATTTCCATATAAATAATACTCAGGCATAACTTTATATGTATAATCTTCCCAGTTCTCTCCTAAATCTAGTACATAATCTTCTTCATCATAATCTACATCAGAAAATGTTGAATTTGCATCAGTAGCATAGTTTTGAACTGATACTCTAACATCATTAACGTTTATTAGTCCATCACCATTAAGATCTAGTTCCTCAAATTCTGCTGCAGACAAACTAGCGCCTGTGTCATGAACATAAGATTGTATCAATAGTCTTATGTCGGCAATGTTAAAAACTCCATCACCATTTAAATCTCCATGAACTCTACCTTTGGCATAGACAGTAGTAAAACATGTCATTATTAGTATTATAACTAAAAATGCCAAAAACTTTGATTTCATAACACTTCCCCCCATTTAATCATATTGGCTTTATTTTACCATAGCTATTGTGAGACTACTTTCATTTTAAAAATAATTTAATAAAATCGTAAAATCTGAGACAATAATTGCTTCTAAATGTCATTATTCATAGCATAATTAGATACTTCTAGAAAATTTTCATCATAGTTATATCTTTTTTGCCCCATAGTCATCCACATTTCTGACCATGATTTACCATCATCAAGCATTTTAAATACTGATTCATCATGAATATTAACTCTATTTCTTGCATCTGTTAAATCTACTCCATTGTCTTTATCATATAGCTTACATTGAATGTCGCATTCCAATTTATCGCAATAATAAGCAAATTTGCTTTCTGGAGTCTTTCTTTCATCAAACTCCAGAATTATCCCCTTTATATATTCTTTATCTGCCAATAAACTTAGAACCTTTTCAATTGCTTCATGTCCCATTTTCATTTTTTCTTCTCTAGATATTTGAAATTGGGTTAAATCCCCTATGATTATTTCTTCCATTTCATGAATAGAAAGCATATATACAACCTTTTTAATGTCTAAATCATATTCATATTCTGAATACATTGCTATAGCAAGCATTTGAGTTCCATAAATATGCTCTGCTACACTCTCTAACCTTTCTTTATTCACATGCCAGTTTTTCCAACCAGTTCTAATAACGTTTTTTAATTTGTTGCATAGAATATAAAATTCCACAACATTTTTAGCTTTATTTTCCATACTTACTCCTCATTACTAATATAATCAACAAATCTAGCTACTGCTTTTCCTCTATGACTTACTGCATTCTTTTCTTCAGGTGAAAACTCTGCAAAAGTTCTCTCTCCTCCTTCAAAATGAAATATTGGATCAAAGCCGAATCCGTTTGTTCCACGAGGCTCATATCCAATTATTCCTTCAGCAGTTTCTTCAAAAAAATGCTTCTCACCATTTTTATCTATATAACATACACAACACTTAAATCTAGCCGTTCTTTTTTCATCTGGTACTCCATCTAATTCTTCTAAGACTTTATTTATTCTATCTGCATCAGTTGCATCTTCTCCAGCAAATCTATGTGAATAAATTCCAGGAGCTCCATTTAAATAGTCTATACAAAGTCCACTATCATCTGCTATTACAGGCTTTTTAATCATATTGTAGATTGCTGTTGCTTTTAATTCGGCGTTTTCTTTAAAAGTAGTTCCTGTTTCCTCAACATCAATTTCTATTCCAGCCTCAGACTGAGAAATAACATTAATATCAAATCTAGCAAGTTTCTCTTTCATTTCACGAATCTTATTCTTATTATTCGTTGCTATTATTATTTCTTTCATTTTTACCTCCATATTATTTATTTAAAATATAATAGGCGGCCAAAGGCCGCCATTTTAATTAAAATTTTGATGCATATGATGCTTGATCATTTTCCCATAGATTTGGTGAATAAACAGTTCCAACAAACCATACTTCACCAGTTGCTTTATCTCTAATTAAAAACATAAATGGTCTATCAATTCTTACAATAACTGGTTGTGGTGGTTCTATAACAGCTGATGCTTTATCAAACATTGCAAATACAGTGACTGCAGCAGCCTTAATTCCTTTTTCAGAAAAATCTATATCTGCTTTATGAAGTGCTTCTCCCACATATAAACCAATAGGACTATTTGTCATCTTAGTAAAATCAGCATCATATTTTGAAAATGCTTCTTTCATTCCTAATTCCATTAAATCTTCTTTCAATTTCAAATCATAATTAAATTTAAATTTTGGAATAAATACATTTACACCATCTTTAGTTTCTGATGCTTTTGTTATTTTACTTAATAATTCTAATACGTCTTTTTCTTTGACATTTTTAACGTATTCTGTTAAATCTCCTTGTGGCATTATTGCG
>CACYBN010000176.1 GCA_902772675.1 uncultured Erysipelotrichaceae bacterium | reverse complement strand
TAAATCTTCTTTGTTAGGATCTCCTGTAATTCTATTAATAACTATTTCTTCTCTTAGTAGTTCTAGTTGATCAACTACTATATCTATATATTCATCTTTAGTTAGAATATGAAATTTTTCTTTCTTATATAATTTTTCTAGAGCAGTTCCTTTTACTACTGATAACATATGTATTTTTATACCTTGTATATCTAAATTATTTAAATATTTAATAGTATTCAACATATCTTCTTTAGTTTCATATGGAAGACCATTAATTATATGAACTACAACATTTATATTTCTTTTTCTTAATTCTTTAACACAAGTCTCAAATTCAGATAAAGTATGACATCTATTAATTAAGATAGATGTTTTTTCATTAATAGTTTGAAGACCTAATTCGACAGTTAAATATGTTCTTTTAGATAAATCTTCTAAGTAGTCATAACACTCTTGTGTAATTGAATCAGCTCTAGTAGCGATATTAAGTCCTATAACATCTTTTTGTAGAAGAATTGGTTCAAATAATTCTTTTAATCTATCTACTGAAGCATAAGTATTAGTATTAGATTGAAAATAACCAATATATTTAGCTTTAGGCCATTTCTTTAATAACATTTCTTTTACTTCATTAAATTGAGTTATAATATCTTTATTTTTATCTCCACCAAAGTCAGATGATCCATTATGACAATAGATACATCCTCCTACTCCTTTAGTTCCATCTATATTGGGACAAGTAAAATTACCATTTAAGCTTACTTTAAATACTTTAGAATTAAATTTATTCTTATAAAAATAATCTAGAGTATGATATCTTTTATTATTATTAGAATATTTAAACATTTAATCCTCTAAAATAGTATAAACATATAAACTACTTAAAAATGATAATGGATTTTTTAAAGCTAATGGTTTTACTTTATTATACTTTTGTTTTTTTAATAAGTTATATATTTCTAATTCTTTAGAATCAGGCTCTTGTTTTAAACTCTTTTTAAAATTAGATATTAATAGCTTATTATAACTTTTTAAATTATAAATCTTAGTATCATCTAAATTATATTTAGATCCTAAATATTCCATAGATTTTAATAATACTTTATCTATTACTTGATCTATGTTTTCTTCTATATTTTCAATATTTAATATTTTATTTATCGCAGTTAGGGCTGTTTTAGAGTTAATTACTTCTTTGAATACATGGATAAAAGTATCTTGATATTTCTTTTTTAATTTAGTAATTATATTCTTATTAAATGTATATTTTTTACCAATGTATTTATTAAATACTTTCATAGTATCGTTATATCCATATTTAATATTTTGTTTAGCTAGATCTTTATCGAATTCTAAGAAGTTAGCTAAATTATTATTAGGTTTAATTCTTGTGATTGGAATATTTTTCTTTGGTTTTTTCTTTAAACCTGGAGCTGAAAGATCTACTACGATTGCTTCTGTAGCTCCTAAATCAATAGCTAAATTGATAGGTATATTATCATAATAACCACCATCAATAAACTTTTTTTCATCTATTTCTCTTGGCTTAAAAGCTGGATAACAAGCAGAAGAAGCCATTAAATAATCATATAATTTATCTTTAGGAATATCTTCTTTCGATAAAACTAATGGTTCCATATTAGTTAAATTATATGTTACTAAACCATATTTAATTTTAGATTTATAAAACTTATCTAAATTAATTGCTTCTTTAACTATTTCTTCTAATCCTTCTGGATTTATACCATTTTCTTCAATAAATGTTTTTGCGTATACTTTATATAAATCTATATTACTTTTAGTATTTATATCTTTACCAAACATTTTATTCATACTTATCGTATTCCAAGTATTTATAGCTTTACTAAAATTATTTTGAGTTATAATAGCTCCATTTAAAGCTCCTACTGAAGTACCTGTAACAATATCAAATTTTATATTTAATTTTCTAAGTGCTTTCCAAACACCTATTTGATAGGCTCCTTTTGATCCTCCACCTGATAAAACTAATGCCTTCATAAAATCACCAATATAATTATAATATATTTTTAATATTTTTGATATAAGAAACTTG
>CACYBN010000175.1 GCA_902772675.1 uncultured Erysipelotrichaceae bacterium | reverse complement strand
TTTTTTTAAATATGATATAATATACGTCGATTAAAGGGGGCATACTATGTTTACTTTAGAAGAAATCGATAAATTAGAAGTATTAAAGGCCTATGTAGAGACTAGTGATTGTTTCTGGAAAGAAGTAGGAATTGGTAAACCAGTAGATAATGGATTTGTAATAGATAAGGTGTTTGATAATTGGGTAGTATATTTCAATTCTGATGATTTAAAAGTAGAAATGGGTAAATTTTTTAATTATAGAGATGCAATTAATGATTTTATTACTTGTATTTTTAGCAGAGACAACATCGATAGTAGAATAAGAGAGTATGAATTATTAGAATTACAAAGACAAAATGAAGTACTTGATATTTTAGAAGACATATTAAGAAAAAATGGTGTTAGTGAGTCAGAATTTTCATTATCTGGTAGACCATTAAATAAAGGTATAGTTTTAACTAAAAGTTCTTTTGATAATTCATGGCAAGTAGCAGAAGTATTTATGGGAAGTAGACAAAGTGTTGCTAGTTTTAGAGACTTATATACTGCTGCTGAAAAAATAATTGATAAATTAGTTGGCCCTGATGCTGATATAGCATATGAAGAATTTTTATCAAGAACACAAACTAAAAAAGATAAAAGTCCTGTAAAAGCTTTATTAAGTTGTGTAAAGTAGTGTTAATTTTAATACTACTTTTTATTTTTTATTATATAATATTAATAGGGTGATAATATGAATGAAAAATTGGAAATAATGAGAAATAGGAAAGGGTTTATTGCTGCACTTGATCAAAGTGGTGGATCTAGTGGTAGAACTTTAAAATTATATGGAGTAACTGAAGATAAATACTCTAATGATGATGAAATGTTTGATTTAATTCATGAGATGAGAACTAGAGTAATCAAAAGTAAAAGTTTCACTGATGAAAAAATCATAGGTGTTATTTTATTTGAACAAACAATGAATAGAACTATTGAAGATAAGTATACAAGTGATTATCTATGGGATAATAAACATATTATATCTTTCTTAAAAGTAGATAAAGGTTTAGCTGAAGAAAATAATGGTGTTCAATTAATGAAAGATATTCCTGAACTTGAAAATACTTTAAAACAAGCTATTGAAAGAGGTATTTTTGGTACTAAGATGAGAAGTGTTATTAAGAGTGCCAATAGAGAAGGTATTGAAGCTATTGTTAAACAACAATTTGAAGTAGCTAAAGTAATTATGTCTTATGGTTTAGTACCTATTATTGAACCAGAAGTAAGTATTAATGCTCCAGATAAAGCTGAATGTGAAGTTATTTTAAAAGAATTTATTGATAAAGAAATGGCTGCATTACCAGAAGATGCTAAATTGATGTTTAAGTTTACTATTCCATCAGTAGATAACTTCTATTTAGATTATATTAATAATCCAAAAGTTGTTAGAGTAGTAGCTCTTTCTGGAGGATATACATGTCAAGATGCTTGTGAAAGATTAGCAAGAAATAATGGAATGATTGCTTCTTTCTCTCGTGCTTTACTTGAATCTTTAAGAGTAACAGATACTGAAGAAGAATTTGATGAAAAATTAAAAACAGCTATAGATGGTATCTATGAAGCTTCAATAAAATAATGGGAATTTTAGATATACTATTTCCAGAACCTGAAGATTTAAAAAGTGTCACTGATAAAAGTAATAAAAACGATAAATATTTTAAGCCTAATTATGATGAAGATATTTATGAACCTGAAGATGATGATAATTACTTTGAAGATGATGAAGCTGATGATTGGGATAAATAAGATCTAGATTATTTCTAAGATCTTTTTATTTTGTTATAATTTAATTGAGGGATAAATATGAGTAAAATAAGTAATATATTTTCAATGATTAGTTTACTTTCTAGTGGAAGAAAATATTCAGTTAAAGAATTATCAGAAAAACTAGAAGTATCAGAAAGAATGATAAGAGTATATAAAGAAGAATTAGATAAAACAGGTATTTATATAGATACTATTATGGGTCCATATGGAGGATATGTTTTAAATAATAATATAAAATTACCTATAATTAAATTTAAAGAAGAAGATTATAAAATATTAGATTATTATATAGAAAAAGAAAAAGATGAATCTAAGAAAAAAAATCTAATAGATTTAAGAGAAAAAATAAAAGGTCAATATATTGAAGAAAATGTATCAACTAATAAAGAAGAAGTATTAAATACTTATAATATTTTAAGTAGAGCTATTAAAGAAAAAAGAAAAGTTAGAATTACTTATTTATCATATGGAAAAGGTTTAAATGAAAGAGATATCTGTCCAGCAGAAATGATGTTATTTAAAAATGGATGGTATTGTGTTGCTTTCTGTTTAGTAAAACAAGATATTAGACAATTTGAATTAACTAGAATAAAAGAAATTGAACTTTTAGATGAATTTTTTTAAGTAGACGAAATATTACCTATATAGGTGTTAGTCTTATATTGGGTGATGAAATATGGATAAAAAACCCACGATGAAAGAAAAGGAACTTTTAGAAAAATTAGATAAGGTAGAGGAAGAATAATGAAAGAAGATTTATTAAAAATAATTAACCACTATGGAATAAATAAACAACTTAAATATATACATAGTGAGT
>CACYBN010000174.1 GCA_902772675.1 uncultured Erysipelotrichaceae bacterium | reverse complement strand
TCCATATCTTTGATCTCCATATAATGGATGATTTCTACTTGCAAACTGAACTCTTATTTGATGATGTCTTCCTGTTTTCAATTCTATCTCTACTAAACATTGATTATTCTTCTTATCTCTTTCTAATATTTTATATGATAATTCTGAATATTTACCTTTATCTTTAGATACTACTTTAGTATTAAAATCTTTATCTTTAAACAAATAATCTATAAATGTATCTTTTTCTTTAAGATTATTATCTTCTACTACTGCAAGATATGATTTTTTAAATTCATTTTTTCTAATTTGATCTGACAGTCTTGAAGCAGCTTTTGAAGTTTTAGCAAAAACTATTACACCACTTACTGGTCTATCTAATCTATGAACTAATCCTAAATATACATTACCTGGTTTATTATATTTTTCTTTTATGTATTTTTTTACAATAGTTAACATATCTAAATCATTAGTATTATCAGCTTGACTTAATATATTTTCTGGTTTTACTACTACTATTATATGATTGTCTTCATATAATATATCTAATTTATCTTTCATATCTAGTTGTTACTCCACAAGGTAAATATAAATTAGTATCTTTAATAGGTAATCCTATCTCATAAGAAGTAATATCTCCTTCATATTTCTTTAAAACAGTTAATTTTAAACAGTTCTTTATTACTTCCATAGATAAACCTGTTGAATAAGAATTAATTATAAAGAATAATGGTTCATCTGATAAAAGTTCTGTACATAATTCTATTAAATTATATAAATCTTTCTCAATATCCCATACTTCACCATTACTTCCTCTTCCATATGATGGAGGATCCATTACAATTCCATCATATTTATTACCTCTTCTTATTTCTCTTTTAACAAATTTAACTACGTCATCTACAAGATATCTTACTGGTCTATCTTCTAATCCATTATCTCTTATATTTTCTTTTGCCCAATCGACCATACCTCTTGAAGAATCTACATGTACTACACTAGCTCCAGCTTTTAAACAAGCTACAGTAGCTCCTCCAGTATATGCAAATAAATTTAATACTTTAATATCTCTATTAGCATTCTCAATTTTATTTCTCATAAAATCCCAATTAACTGCTTGTTCTGGAAAAAGACCTGTATGCTTAAATCCCATTTGTTTTAGATTAAATACTAAATCTTTATAATGTACTTGCCATTTATCTGGTGTCTTTTTTAAATTTTCCCAATGACCTCCACCTTTATTACTTCTTATATAATGAGAATTTATATTATTATATTTTTCTAATAAATTACCATTATCCCAAATAACTTCAGGATCTGGTCTTAATAATACAATATTGTTCCAAAGTTCTAATTTCTCCCCATTAGAACAATCTAATACTTGATATTCTTTCCAATCTTTTGCAATTTCCATAACAACACCTCGAATAAATTATACCAAAAAAGAAGAATTATTAGTAACTCTTCTTTTAATTATTATATAATTTACATTTCTATAAAAAAGTATGTTATAATATACCTAGATTTGGAGTTGATAATATGAATAATACTAACAATGAAACTACAACTAAAAAAGTTAAAGATTTTGATAAAACAGAATTCGATATTCTTTGGCAAGGAAAACCTGCTGGTTTATTACAAAGATTTCTTACTAAAGTAGGACTTAATTTTACTACTTATCAAATTACTACTGACGAATTAATAGTTATAAAAGGATTCTTTAGAAGAAGATTAAATTCATGCGAACTATATTTATTAAAAGATCCTGATTTAACTGATAACATTTATCAAAGATGGTTAAATATATCTACTATTTCTGTTAGAGTATCATCTAATAATCCTAATAACAATGGTGGTCTTTATAAAATAATTAGACTTAAGAATATCGAAGAAGGAGATAAAGTTAGAAAACTACTAAGAGATGCCATCGAAGACGATGTAATGGAAAGAAAAATCACTTATCTTGATAGAGTTTAAAAAAATAACAATTCATTTTGAATTGTTATTTTATTTTTACAGTTTTAATTA
>CACYBN010000173.1 GCA_902772675.1 uncultured Erysipelotrichaceae bacterium | reverse complement strand
TTTTTGAATTCTTTTCCAAAAAATAATACAAGATTATAAATCAAATATATAAGCAATAATACTATTAAGCCAATACTATATTTGACTGTAGGATTAGCATCAACATTCTTAACACTATTTTGATAACTATTAAAAATAAATCTATCATCATTTTTAACAACGATATCAATATTCCTATTATCAGGAAGTTTAATTGCAGTAATTTCACTTAAATAGCCATTATTATAATATCCACTTGAAACAATTTTAAATCTAGAAATATTTAAAATTTCTGAATCTAATTCAATCTTTTCATCATATTTAAAATATAAATCATCAATTTCATCTAAACCATAGTATTTAAAAGATATTTTTCCTTCATATGAGTCAGAATCTGAAATAGCATTAACAACATTAATCTCATTAATTAAACTTTTTAGTTCAGCACTCTTTGCATTTTCACTAAAATATTTATTAAAGCGATTATTATACGCAGAAACAACCATTGAATTGATATTATTTGACTGCATAGCAATAGAAGAGGGTTTATAGTCACTAAAAATATAAATAACATCAAACAGTATCAAAGAAATACAAATCAAGGACCTTATTAAGAATAATAAACGTGTTTTTAACCTTTCCAAGAAATTAACACCTCTTTAATGAAGTTTTTTACCTACAATTATATACATTGCATGACTCCAAGACAGTCCAACTATCCAAGCTGTTTTACCTGTATCTATATCAATTTGTTCTGGAAGAAAGCCTTTATCATCAGCATGCATTGTAACCCAATCAAAAATATCTTGCGCCTTTTTCTTGTTACCTGCTTCAATATAATATAAAGCAAGCCAAAGCGATGATATAATCCACGGATTTCCACCATAATATAAATCGTCTTTATATCTTAGGTATCCACCATTTTGTGTCTTAAGTTCTTTCTCAATCTTATCAACTGAATTTAAAACAACTTCATCATTCGCACTAAATACTCCAAAGGGAACAGAAGCACCTAATGATGAGATGTCAGTGATCGAATTATACTTGCTTCTTTTAAGAACATTATCCTCAACAAATTCATTTTTAATCGCACTTAAGATCTTAGGTTGAATTAAATCAATCTCGCATATCAAGTGCTCACAATCTCTTGAATCTTTTAAAATCTCACGAGAAGCCTCTAAAGCATTATATATGCTAGCAGTAGAATATAAATGAGAATCTCTTCTTTCTTCCCATAAATCATAGCATGGCTTAGATAGAAAATTTTCATCTAAGAAATCAATCATACCAATAGTTGCTTTAGAAACAATTCCAGCATAATCATGCTTGTTCTTTAGTTTATTAATTCCAATAATCATTGAAGCTGTTTCATCAATTTGAAGGCCCCATGATGGAGCAAGTTGACCATTTGAATAATATCTTTGTTCAAATAATCCATTTGGTAATTGAGTAATGCTTGCCCATTTGCTATAGAAATCATTAACTATGTCTTCCATGCCAAGAAGAATCATAGCATCATTTATAAACAAAGCGTCTCTTGGCCAGCAAAATCCATATCTTCCACAAATCATGAAATTTTCATCAACATCTGGAGAAGCAAGAACTGCTCCAGTTTCTTTATTTGTTAGTAAAGCATACATCAAAATTGTACGCTCAATAATATCAATTTCTTTATTTGAATACTTTCCATTACCAATAAAATAGTTTAAATGCTTATCTAAGTATTCTCTCCAATATTTCTTAACACTATTAAATAATTCTTCTTCATTTTGCTTTTTAAGATAATCTATCTTAGATGTACAATCTTTAAGATTTTCTTCTAAAGAAATAAACAATGTAATTTCTTTTTTAGGTTCTAGAAGAAATGCTGAATTATCTGACATACCTATATAATCTTCAAGTTTCAAATCAGCACTTTCTAGCACTTTTTGAACATTATTAATTTGAGATCTTAAAATATTACTTCCACACGGAACGCTTGCAAAATAAGTATCTTGCGAATATTGAATCAAAGAAGTCATTATACACATTCCTGAAACTAATCTCTCTGGTGAAGAATTAAGTTTCGAAAAGCACATTAATGAAAGAGGCTCAGAAAACTTAATTTTACGGACAATAACGTTTTCTTCAATTAGAGCATAATCTCTTATTAGAACTTCAATATCATATTCTTTATTGATATTGTCAGCGCTAAATTTTAGTTTAGTATATACGATGTTACCATCATAATACTGATTAACCTTTTCCGAGTCTTTAAACCAATATACTTTATTTTCGCCGTCAAAAACAAAACCAAGACTATACGTATGTATATTTTGGTAATAATCAATATTCGGATAAAATAGTCTTATTAGTTCTGCTTTATCATCTAGGCAAGCAAGTATCTTGCCATTGCCAATGATAGCACGATTAAAGTACTTATTCATTATTTATCATTTGCTCCTTAAAA
>CACYBN010000172.1 GCA_902772675.1 uncultured Erysipelotrichaceae bacterium | reverse complement strand
GGGTATGGCGGAATTGGCAGACGCACTAGACTTAGGATCTAGCGCCGCAAGGCTTGCAGGTTCAACTCCTGTTACCCGCACCACTAAGGAATGTGCTCGAACTTTTATAGTTCGATTTTTTTATGGTAAAAATAAAATAATGAATTAAAAACTGAAAATAATCTATTACAAGAATTATTAGAAAGATTAAGAATAAAATTTGTAAGATTATTTTAAAGGATAAAAGATAAGTTTTTTACTAAACATAAAGAAAAATATAATGAGTTTACTGATGATTTGTTTAGAAAAGATATTATAAGTTATGATACTTATGGAGAGCTAAAAACTGAATATAAGGAATCAAAAAAGTATAATATAGAACGAGATAAGAAAAAAGATGACTTTGATATTTGTTTGTAAATGTATTTAATTTTGATTAATTTCTTGTTTGTGATAGAATAACTATAGGTGATTTAAATGCAAAAAGTAATTTTCTTTCCCACAAACAATATAGGAAAATATGATAGATATAAGATATCCTTTAATAAGGAAGATATTATATATAATAGATATTTAATTGATGAAAATGGTTTTGATGTAAAAGTTAACGTGTTAGAGGATGGTAAAACGCTTAAAGAAAATGCTGAGAAAAAAGCTAAAACTTATTATGATGAGTATAAAAAATATTTAGGTGGTATTAATTTTTCTATTATAACAACAGATGAAGCATTATATATTGATGGGTTATCTGAAAAAGAGCAACCAGGATTATTTGTAAGAAGATTTGGTGGTATGGATGCTAAAAGGGCAACAGATGAAGAAGTAGTAAATAAATATACCTCAGTTGTTAAAAATCTTGGTGGTAATGCAAATGCAAAGTGGGTATATTCGTTAGTAATGTATGATGGTGAAAGTTTTTATGATTTTACATGGGAAGAACCAGTGCTATTTAGTGATACGCCTCACTATCCAATAACTGAAGGATATGTATTAAATAATATTACAATAGTTAAAAAAATTGGTAACGATAATATTATGCTTTCAGACTTAACTGAAGCTGAAAGATATGAATATCTATCAAAGTATACCGATTCAGTAGCAAGTTTTGTGAATGATAAATTAATAAAGAAAATTAAATAAATATGATGAACAAAGTGAGAAAACAATAGATATATCTAAAGAACCCAAACTATTAGTAAAGTCAAAAAAATAAATAATGAGGTTAACAATAATCTAATTATTTATTTTGTTATACTTAAAAAAACATAATACCATGTTATTATGTTTATAGTGATTGATATTTATATATTAATTCGTTATTAATGTCTTAAGTTGTAGACTGATACGCTTAAGGCACCATAAAGACAAAAAAAGATGCTTGAATAAGCATCCTTTTTTATTTTATATAAATTATTTAATTAAAGATCCACCCCACTCTACAATAGTAAAGCCTTTTCTTGTTTGTTTAGTTAATTTTTGTTCTTTAATTTCAATCTTCTTATCTAATGGTTTAAAATCCATAAATACTCTTATTACAGTATCTGGCTTTGGACTAACCTTTAATGGCATATCTTTATTTATTTCATCTATTGTTTCAAATCTAATTAAATTATATTTATTTTCATTTAGTCTAGGTAACCAATAAATTATAAATTCATTTGCTTCTCTTTCTGTTAATCCTAAAACAGCCAACTTTTCTTCTAAGAATTTAACTGTGTCTTTTTTACTTACAACAAATCCTTCATCTAATTTAGGTTTATTAGTTGTTTCGCCTTCCCAATACAATCCATAATAAGTTCTTCCAGTAGAATCTTTCAATTCACCATTTGGTTTAGCAATTACTTCCCATTTCTTATTATATTCAGGATAAGTAGTAGTTAATTTATTAGGATATCCTAATTCTACTGATACTTTTATTTCTTTTTCAGGATATAAATATATTAATGGTTTATATACAGTATAACGGCGACATCTTTCATTAGATGTATTGTAGTATTCCAATCTGAATTCATAATTAAAATATTTTTTATCTATTTTTAATAAATAATGTTTCTCTATATTATGAACATTAAAACAGTCATCACATAATTCTTCATATGTGACATTAACTACTATTTCATTGTTTTCAATTTTATAGTCTTTTATTCTTACATCTTTTTCATAACAATCATCATATATTAATGGAAAATATATATAATTATATTTAGTAAAATCTTTACGAGATATACCAACATTACTAATATGATTTTTAAAATCTTCATAATTTGTAAAAACATATCCTTCATCTAGATCATAACTTCCATTAATTTCTATTAAATCACTACTTATTTTATTAGATTTAGGTTTAAATACTAGTACCACTACTAATATAAATAAAACTATTAAGATAATACCTAATATTTTATTATTTTCTCTTTCTTTTTTACTAACTTTCTTACTCATATCACACCTCTATTTTGATTTTATCATAATATGATAATTAGTAATTAAAAATAAGACTTTACTTTACATTTATTTAGTTAATAATAGATATTTATGTTATTATATATATAGAGGTGTTTTTATGAATGTAGTTATTAGAGTTAGTAAAGAAACTCAAGAAAAAATAAAAGAATACTATAAAGATAAAAAAAGAGATAAAGAGATTCCATATGTAGTTTTTCAAGCTGAAGATGAAGATACTGTTATTACTATGTATACTTCAGGTAAAATAATGTTTCAAGGAGTATCTGCAGATGTAGATGCTAATATGTGGAAAGCTATAGATGGACAAGAGGCTAATGAAGAAGATCCTAAAAAGAAAAAAGAAAAAGAAGATAAATATTACTACTCTACTTCAATTGGATCAGATGAAGTTGGTACTGGAGATTACTTTGGACCAATCGTAGTTACTAGTTGTTATGTTAGAAAAGAAGATATACCTGAAATAGAAAAACTAGGAATAAGAGATTCTAAAAAACTAACTGATGAACACATTCTAAAAGTAACTAAGGATTTAACAAAAATAGTTAAATATAAAAGTATAATAGTAAACAATTTGGAATATAATGAAAACTATGATAGAAACTACAATATTAATAAAATTAAAGCTATAATGCACAATAAAGTATTATGGGATATGGCTCACGAAGAAACAAATTATGATTATATAATAATAGATGAATTTGCAAGAGAAGCTAGATACTATGAATATATTAAAGAAAGTCCTAATGTTCAAAGAGGAATTACATTCATGACTAAAGCTGAAGATAAAAATCTTGCAGTAGCAGCTGCTTCTTGTATAAGTAGATATATATTCTTAAAAGAATTTGATAAATTAAGTGATGAATTACATATTCCTTTACCTAAAGGTGCTGGAGCTGAAGTTGATAAAGTTGGGGAAGAAATAGTTGAAAAATATGGAGAAGATAAATTAAAAGAAATAGCTAAACTTAATTTTAAAAATACAGAAAGAATATTACATACTATGGTAATGTAAAAAAAGATACATTAATGTATCTTTTTATTTTGCTTTGAAATATCCTATATCAAAATAACTTCCACTCTTATTATTAATAGTATGAGTAGATCCAATATATATTTTATTATTATATATTTTCATACCTTCAGCTTCTCTATTATTAGAACTACTTATTCCATACTTACTAGTAATATTAACTGCATATAAGTATTTTCCTAATAAATTATAAGCTTCTATATACATATTTTTCCCAGGAGCTCCTCTATATATATATAAATATCCTCCAGATAAAGCTATACCTTGTCTATAAATACTTCCCCCATTAGAATATGTACCTAAATCATCAGTTATTTTAAATGAATATACAGTATTAGAGAAATCTTTCTTTTTAGCTTTAGATAAATCATATATAAATATCTTAGTTCCTGATCTAAAAGCAATTAAATTATTTGTATAATCTATAGAAGCTTCTAAATTATTATAAGCACTTCCAGATGATGTAGTTAATTTAGTATGCATTAATGGTTCAAACTTACCACCACTAGCAATAGTCTTAAATTTAGTTCTTTGAATTCCACTTGCAAGTCCCCAATATTTATTATAACTAAAATGACTTGTAGTGGCATTGTAAGTAGTCCACATTACTTCACTATTTAATTCCATATCAAATGATTGTCCATGACCAGAAGCTTCCATATACATTACTTTTCTAGAACTAGATGATGGATTAGAATAATCTTTCTTAGGTACTCTAAGTACAATAGTTCTATTTAATTCCTTAACATCATTACTATTAGAACATCCTTTTTGTACGGTTGAGAAAAATCCAACTTCATCAGCAGTATCAATATTCTTGATTGCAAAGTTTTGCATATGTTTAGATGAAGAATTACTAGTTAATCTTACATCCATATTTTTATATCTAGATGGTACTGTATATGTATAACTACCATTCTTTAAATCAATTAATCTTTGACTACCTACTACTACTATTTTCAGTTTAGCAACTTTACCAGAACCATCTTTAGCTTTAACTTTAATAGTTACTGTTCCTAACCCTTTACCAGTAACTACTCCTTTATCTGATACAGTAGCTATTTTAGTATCTGTACTCTCATAATCTAAAGCTTTAATAGTAGCATTACTAGGAGTAATTGATGAAGAAATAGTATATGATTTTCCTTTTACTATCATTGTACTTGTTTCTTTTAAACTAATCGCAGTTATCTTAATATTTTCTACTTTGATCTTAGCAGTAGCTTTAAATCCTCCATCTTTAGTAGTTACAGTTATAGTAGCAGTTCCTTGTCCTTTACCAGTAACTACTCCTTTTGTATCTACTGTTGCTATATTAGTATTACTACTTATCCAAGAAACATTAGTATTATTAGCATTATTTGGAGTAATTGTAGCTACTAGTGTAGTCTTATTATTAATAGAAATAGTATCACTAGTTTTATTTAAAGTTATTCCAGTAACTGGTACATTAACTGTTATAGTAGAAGTATCTTTAAATCCACCATCTATAGTTTCTACTGTTATAGTAGCAGTTCCCTTAGCTTTAGCAGTTACTACCCCTTTAGAGTCTACCGTTGCTATATTAGTATTACTACTACTCCATTTAACATTTTGATTTGTAGCATTGCTAGGACTTACAGTAGCAGATAATTGAGCTTTTTTATTTACTGAAATAGATACTTTCTTTTTATTCATTTGAATTCCAGTTACTTTAATAGTTTTACTCTTAACATTAACTTTACAAGTAACTGACATTCCATTTGAACTCTTAGCCGTAATAGTTGCTTCTCCAGTTTTAACACCAGTAATTGTTCCTTTATCATCTACTTTTACTACATCTACATTAGAACTACTCCATGTAATATGTTTATTGGTAGCATTATCAGGACTTATAATAGCAGATAATTGTTCAGTTCCTTCCTCTAGGATAGTAGTTTCTGTTTTATTTAAATTAATACTTGTTACATCTATAGTCTTATTTTTAACTGTTACTTTTGCAGTAGTAGTTTTTCCATTACTAGTTTTTACAGTTATTGTTACAGTTCCTGCACTTATACCAGTAACTGTACCACCTGTATTAACAATAGCAATATTATTATTAGAACTACTCCATGTAACATTCTTATTTGTAGTATTAGATGGAGATATTGTATGAGTAAAAGTAATAGTATCTCCTACATAAATAGTTGCACCATTTTTATCTAAGCTGATACTAGAAGCATAAACCACTTCTTTTTCTACTGTTAAAGTTTGATAAGAAGTATGATTACCATCCTTAGTTTTTACAATGATATCAGCTTTACCTTCACCAACAGCTTTAATATTCCCTTTAGAATCTACAGTAGCGACCTTAGTATTAGAACTAGAGAAAGTAACGCTTTTATTAGTAGAAGTTTCAGGATTAATTGTATAAATTAATTTAGTTGTTTCTCCTACTTTTATTATATTTTTCTCTAATTTAGAAGATACACTAGTTACAGAAACATATCTATTAACTGTCTCTTCTTCATAACCAGATTCATTTTCTTCATTAGATTCAGTTGTTTTCTTTGTAGTATTACTTTTATTAGTAGGTTTCTTAGTTGTTGTTCCCTTTTTAGTAGTAGTGCTTCCCTTATAAGTAGAACCTTGTGATGGTTTGCTAGTAGTAGTGCTTCCTTTATTAGTAGAACCTTGTGTTGGTTTGCTAGTAGTAGTTCCACTATTTTCTTGTGTTCCTGTTTCATTACTTCCAGGTTCAGTAGTACTTACTTCAGTTTCAGTTTTTGTATTAGTTATTTTTTCAGTTACTGTAACTTTAGCTTTACTACTTATATTAGTATTTTTTACTTTAACAGTTATATAAGTAATTCCTGGTTGTTTTGCAATTACTCTACCACCTGAAGTAACTCTAGCTACATTTTCATTATCTACGCTATATTCAACATCTGCAATAAAGTTCTTCTCTCCATTAATAATTGGGACTAATACTGCTTCAGTTGTTTGTTCCATATTTAATATTTCATTTTCAAACTCTATTGAATAAATCTCACTACCTATAACAGTTACTACTAACTTTTCAGTATTATTACTATATTTAGACTTAACAGTAATAGTAGCTTCTCCTTCACTAACTGTTTTTATATTACCTTGTTTATCTACTTTTACTATATTCTCATTAGAACTTGAATAAGTATAATTTTCATTTTTCTTTTCAGTAACTTTACCTAAAATATTAATACTATAAGTATCATTAATTATCATAGATACTTCATTTTTTTCTAGATAAAAATCTCCAAAGTAATTATATATTTTATAACCACCTATACCTACTAGTGCGATTATAAATGCATAAAAACAAAATCCTACAAATCCATGAAAGATTCTAAGAACTAAATTACTATTATCTTCAGCTTTTTTATTTTTAGTTACTTTATTATCTAAATCGTTATTTCCATAAAAATCATCCATAAAAAAACACCTACTCTATTATGAATAAATTATATCATAAAAATAGCTATTATTTTTTTAATTTATAAATAAAAAAAGTCAGTTTACACTGACTTTTTATTATTCTACTGGTGTTCCACAGTTAGCGCAGAATTTTCCAGTTACAGGTTCACCACAGTTAGAACATACTTTTGTTCCTGCTGCTGGAGCTTGTGCTGGTGCTTCAGCTGCAACTGGAGTTTCAGTTGGTGCTGGAGTTTCTGCTACTGGAGCTGCTGCAGGAGCTGGTTGTGGTTGAGCAGCAGGTTGTTGAGCATATGGATCATATGCTTGAGTTGGTTGAGTTTGTGGATTACCAAATGCATTAGCCATAACTCCACCAGCCATTCCTCCGCTAGCCATATTCATCATACCGATACCCATAAATCCATTAGCTGCACCATTAGCGTTTCCTGCTGCTGTTTCCATAACATTAAGAACACGTCCTTGTTGCATCATGCTATTAGCATTATGTTCGTATTCAGTAATCTTCTTGTTAGATTCATCATCAGGTGTAACTGATTCAACAATAAATCCAACTAGTTTTAATCCTCTATTTCTTATTTGTTCATCGAATACTTTTTCATCCATTACATGTTTAATTTCATCTGTTTGAGATGGTAATTCTAGTAATGGTACTTTATGAGCACTATTTCCTAATTCGTTTAATACGTTTTGGAAAGAAGCAATAACTTCTGATGACATTTGATCAGTAATTTCTTCTTTAGTTAACTTTTCTGCTGTTCCTGCATATGTTCTCATAAATAATGCTGGATCAAAAATTTGGAATGTGTATTTACCATAACATCTTACTTTTACACCCATTGGCATAATAGATCCTGTCATTTGATTTGGAATTGCATGTGACCAATCTTGGAAAGGAATTGGAGTTGCTGTTCCAAACTTATTATCCATAATTTCTTTAGCATTAAAATAGAAAATAGCTTGTTCTTTAGCAGGTGTTCCATTATATGTGAATCTTTGCCACATTTCTTTAAATACTGCACCAAATTGACCACCAAAGAATGATGGAGAAGTTGATGAATCAAATGTGTAAACACCTTCCTCTGCTGTTGCATCTACAATGCTTCCAGAATCATAAATAACTGCTATTTGTCCTGGAGCTACAATAATTCTACTACCCTTAGAAATTTGTTCACTTGTAGTAGTCTTCTTAATCATAAGAGTATTTGCATCTAAATCTTCACATTTGATAAGGTCTTGCCATTGATCTCCTAATGTAGATCCAACTGCAGATACTGCTGCTTTAATTAATCCCATTTATTTTCCTCCTTTAGATTAATATCTTATAATATAATAATACCCTAAATATTAAACAAATTCAATATTTAAATTGTGTCTAATAATTTATCTATATATTTATATATATCAGGAATAATATCTAATGCTCTTCCTGCTATATAATCATATATTTTCTCTATTACTTCATCATTATATTTAAAATAAGTATATGTAATATCTTTAGAATAATTAGTCCATATTCCAAGATAATTACCCTCTAATTTATTAATATTTTCAATAAAAGATTTTTTTAAATATTCATATTCATCAGTTGTATTAATCAAAGTACAACCAAATTCTATATTTCTATAATTATATTTTCTTTCTGGACTTTTTAAATAATCTTTCAAGTCTTTATTCATATCAGTTAATATAAAGTACTTATTAAATAGTTCTTCACTATCTAAATCAAATCCTAATCTATCAATAATATCTTGATCTTTCTCTACTATTTTTTTCTTTTTAAAGAAAGCAGTATCATCTAATGTAGCCATAAATATCATAAATTTTTCTTCATTAGAAAACTCATAATCTTTAAAATAATCAAATATTAATAAAGAACAAGAAGATAACATTTTAATATAAATATTAGATAAATATTTGCTATTAGGATGATGATCTATTCCCCAAACTATTCTTTTATTAAGCCCAATAGATTGATTAGGATCATTATGGTCTACTAAAACAAAATTTAAATTATCTAATTCATCACTAGACAATATCTTCATATTTAAAGAAGCACAGTCATCTATCATTTTTTTGCTTTGTTCTTCAATTTCATAATTATTATCTAAAAAACAAGGATAACATTCTATATCATGACTTTTTAAAATATTACATAAAAGAATAGATGATACTACAGAATCTATATCAGGATTTTTATGTCCTATAACATATAGTGGTTCATATTGTTTTAATAATCCATAATCCATAGTAATACCTACACTGTAAGTAATTCTGTTTCTTTTTCTTTTAATTTATCTTCTACTATTTTATTATATTTATTTACTAAGTCTTGAATTTGTTTATCTTTACCTTTTTCTTCATCTTCAGGTAATTTTAATTTTTCAACGTCTTCCATTGCTTCTCTTCTAATATTTCTAATTGAAACTTTACCTTCTTCAGCCATAGATTTTACTTGTTTAACTAATTCTTTTCTTCTTTCTTCAGTTAAATCAGGTATAACAATTCTTATATTTTCTCCATCATTACCTGGAGTATATCCTAAATTAGCTTCAAAAATAGCTTTTTCAATTGCAGATAATGCTCCTTTATCATAAGGTTTTATAAGTAATTGTCTAGCTTCAGGTACTGAAATAGTAGCTAATTGTTTTAATGGAGTCATACTTCCATAATAATTAACCATTACTCCATCTAAACTTGCTGGATTAGCTCTTCCTGCTCTAACAGTTTGAAATTTCTTTTCTAAAGCTTCAATTGACTTTTTCATCATTTCTTCGGTCTCCATAATAATATCAGTATTCATATTAATCTCCCTTCATAAATAATCTAAATTATTATTCCCTACACTGTAATTTTATCATATTATTATTAAATTATAAATAATTATAATTCTTTTAAATTCTTATTTTTATTTTTTAAAATTAAAAAATATATAAGCGCTCCTTGACTACTTCCAGCTGAGTCGATAATAACATCTCTTACTTCACCACTTCTACCAGGAACAAGCATTTGATGAAGTTCATCTGTTTCAGCATATAGAGTACATATCAATATAGAAATAATCATAATACTTATAAGAGTTTTACTACTAGTATCTTTAACTGCATTAAATACAAGCACTCCTAAAATAAAATATATAATAAAATGTGCTAATTTCCTTATAATTACATTTAATTCAAATAAATCTATATTTTTAAGATTAAAGAAATTAACTAATGTCTCTACTAAATAATTACTCTTATCACTAGAAGATACTGCTGGATCTTTAGAAAACATAAAAATAATTATCATTAATATAACAACTAATAACCAATCCAATAATATTCTTTTTTTCATATTCAAAAAAAGTAGACTTTAGTCTACTTACTCTTTTTATTATTAGATTTCTTTGTTGTTGTTTTCTTCTTGCTAGTTGTCTTTTTAGCAGTACTTGTCTTTTTAGTTGTATTCTTCTTAGCTGATGATTTATTAGTTGTAGTCTTTTTCTTAGTAGTTGTTGTTTTCTTCTTAGGTTGTTCTTCTTCTTTTTCTTCTTTAACTGGTTTAGTAGTAGCTTCTACAATATTTTCTACTTTTTCTTCATTAACTGATTTTTCTTTTTCTAATTCAATTTCTTCTTCAGTCTTACCAGTCTTTGGAGTTTTCTTCTTATCCGCTCTAAAAATTAAAATTAAACCAACAAATTCAATTAATAATCCAATAGCCATAATTCCACTTAAAATTAATTTATTAAATGATTTATCTATAAATCCAAAACATAGTGCTCCCAAAAATACTGCTACTCCTATAAAAAAGATAATATTTGCTCTTAACTCTTTATTTTTCATTCTTTCACTCCTCATTACATTATAATTATATAATATTTAATTGTTATGTTCAATAGCAAGTCTTGCCATTAAATAAGCATCTTCAATTGTATCACATGCTGCTAAAAATAATCCTGAATGGCAGAAAGTAGCAGTTTTTACTCCGCTTACTTTTTGTAGTTCTGAGTCAGCAAGTCCTCCCCATTCAGCAGGAAAGTCCATTCTAGTTTCATGTGTATTTTTATTAATTGGAATAGTATGAATATTATATCCACCTCTATTTGATGGAGTTATAGCAAAATAAATATCTAAAGCTTTAGGATTTGATGATGCTACAACAATATCTTTAAAAGGCATATATTTATCTAAATACATTATATGATCTTTAGATTCTCCAATCGCAGTTTCTACTTCACTTCTAGCTCTAATCTTTGCATATGTTCTTTTTATTACTTTATCTAAATAAGTATATGCAAAATTAAAAGCTTCCATAAAATTATTATCATTATCTACATCTTCATCCCAGCAAGCATTATAATCAGCAATAATTCCATCTAACGCTTTATATGTATATGGAGTATTAATTTCAGGAAACTCTCCATTATCAATAGCATCAACACACTCAACAACTTCATGTTCAATCATATTAAAAGCAATTGGTGCACTATTTAAATCAATACTCTCTAAATATTTCATACCATATTCTCTAAAAATTAATCCAAAAGCAGCATATTTAACACCACTTCCATGTCTTTCATTAAAATCTTTCATATGATGATCAAATTTACCAAAACCAATATCATAAACTATTTGATCATCTCTAATATTATCAGGAACAACATTTACTCTACATACAACCGGATTATCTATAAATCTAGCTAAAAATGCAGTAGCAAACACTTCATCTGCATGAAATTTACTAGCATGTGTTATTAAATTTGCTTCTTCAATATTTTTTGTTATTTTTAACATAAACATCACCATAACAATTATAACAAAAAATAAATCTTAAATCATTAAAAAAAGAAAGTAATTACTTACTTTAATAATAAATCAGTTACTTTCTTTCTCAATATTTTATTTTCTTTATCTAAGTCATCACTTTTAACTTTGTATGGTTCTCCATATCTAACTATAAATCTCTTTTTAAATAGTTTATATGAACCAATTAAAGCACAAGGAACAATATATGAATCAGTATCATGAGCCATTTTAACTGCCCCTATTTTAAAATCCATTACTGGTTCATCAGTTCTATTAAAAGTTCCTTCTGGAAATATTCCAATAACTGCTCCTTCATTCAACTCCTTAATAGCAGTAGGTAATGCAGTATGATCTTTTGTCTTTCTCTCTACTGGAATAATTCTCATACCTCTAAATAACCATGCAAATTTTCCTTCTAAAAGTTCTTTCTTTGCAAGGAAATTAACTGTTCTGTAGTTAGTAGCAATAATAGAAATACAATCAAAATTATTTTTATGGTTAGATGCTATAACTACACCACCTTTTTTAGGAATATTCTTCTTACCTTCTACTTTAGGTCTATAAAGAATATAATATAAAAACTTAATAATTGGTCTTAAAAATCTATATAACATATTTCCTCCTTAAAATAATGATATTATTGCAAATAATAGAATAATAACTATAAAAATTTTAGATATATTAGATATTTTAATTCTTGTAAAATCTTTAGGTTTTATTTTGTCTGTATATTTACCACTTTCAGCTATATATGAAGAATAAGTTCTTACTTCTTTTAAATCATTTTTAGATAATAAAGTATAACCTGTAATGCTATCTAAATCAATATATTTAGTATTATTAGGCATTCTTACTATATCTAAAAACATCATAAGATCTCCAGCTGCTCCAGATATATTAAAAACAGATAATAATATTAATATTTTTATAGAGAAAACTATTCCTAATATATAAGTAACAACTCCAATAAATACAAATGGAAACATCAAAGCTATTAAGATATTCTTTTTAGAAATTTCTTTCTTACACATACAATAGAAAATACCTTTTTCAATAGCAGCTCCTAAATATATATCTTTTATTTTAGCTTCACCACAAGTTAAGAAACCTACTCCATGTAATAATTCATGTAACATCATCCATAAAATTAAATAGACTATATCTATCATTCTTAAACTATCTATAAAATTAATAGATCCAGTTATAAAATAAGTAATAAATATCATAAAAACAAATAATATAACTGCAACTATATTTAGAAGCACTAAATTAAATTCATATCTATAATATTTCATCTTTTATACCTCTTATATTTAGTTTCTTTTTTTAATAATTCTTTTAATTCTTCTTCTTTATCTATCATCTTTTTAATTAAAATAAAAGCTTTATTATCTTCAAAGAAAATATATATATTATCTTTAGTTTCACAAGTACATAATATATCTTTATATTTAATATTATAATCACTTAAATTAGACTTATCTACTAAATGATCTTTATAAAAATATATAGTTTCTTTTTCTTCTCTCATTCTTAAACTATTCTTATATAATTTATTTATTTCTTTATCAATACCAATTTTAACTATAATTGGATATATAAGTATAAAAAAAGTAGTTAAAAT
>CACYBN010000171.1 GCA_902772675.1 uncultured Erysipelotrichaceae bacterium | reverse complement strand
CTTTTTATATTCCATATAATGATAATTTTATTTTAGATATCAATTTACAAGATAAGAAAATTAAAGTAAAATTAATTAAGGGAATGATTTAATATGAAGATAGATATTTTAACATTATTTCCTCATATGTTTGATGGTATTCTTACTGAATCTATTATTAAAAGATCTATAGAAAAAGGAATAGTTGATATAAATATAGTTAATTTTAGAGATTATTCTGAATTAAATAATAGTCAAGTAGATGATACACCATATGGTGGAGGAGCAGGTATGGTTCTTAGATGTGAACCATTAGTAAGTGCGATTGAAGATTTAAGAACTGATGATTCTTTAGTTGTTATGTTAACTCCTCAAGGAAAACCATATAAACAAAAAGATGCTTATAATTTAAGAAATGTTAAACATTTAATATTAGTATGTGGTCATTATGAAGGATTTGATGAAAGAATTAGATCTTTTGTAGATTTAGAACTTAGTATAGGTGATTATATTCTTACAGGAGGAGAAATACCTTCGATGGTACTAGTAGATAGTATTGTAAGATTATTAGATGGATCTATTAATGAAGAGTCTTATATAGATGATTCTTTTACTGATAATTTATTAGATTATCCTACTTATACTAAACCATATGATTTTAGAGGTATGAAAGTACCAGATGTATTAGTATCAGGTGATCATAAAAAGATTGCTGATTATAGAAGAGAACAAGCTCTTTTAAGAACTAAAGAAAGAAGACCAGATTTATTAAAGAAAGATGGTGATGATAATGCCAATTAATCAAAGATTTTTAGTAGTAAAAACTAAAGATTCAAAAACAATTACATATATGGAATATGATAAGATTCATGGATATAAAGTAACTCCAAAAAATAATATTAAGTTTACTGATGCAATAAATGTAAAAAGTATGGTATTACTAAATCCTTCTTTAATCGAAAAGATGGTTGATATAAAAGCTAGAAAAAGATTTAATCATTTAATTAATCTACTTGCTATTGTATATGAAGATGATGATGATTCTGGTGAAGGATTAATGCTAGCTAAAAATGAAGCTGAAAAATTCCGTATGGAAATCATTAATAAATATAAAAAATATATAAGTGAAGAAAAACTAGAATTATATGAAAGTAAAATAGGTATTCTAGAAGATGAATTAGATCTTAGATTATCTGCTTTAAAAGATCGTCAGGATGAATTATCTATGTCAGGTAAAAGTAGATAATTTATAGTTGAAATAAAGCTATTTTTATGTTATTATTGTCAATAGTGATCCGCTGGATTAGATATTTATGATCATTGTAAATAGAAAAGGAGAGATAGACTATGGCTAATGTAATCGATAAAATTACAAAAAAACAACTAAACCCAAACGTGCCAGAATTTAGAGTTGGGGACACAGTAAGAGTAGATGTTAAAATCATCGAAGGAAAAAGAGAAAGAATCCAAGCATTTGAAGGTGTTGTAACTTCAAGAAAAGGTGGAGGAATTAGTGAAACATTTACAGTAAGAAAAATTTCTTATGGAGTAGGTGTAGAAAGAATATTCCCAATTCATTCACCAAAAGTTGCTAATATCACAGTTATTAAGAAAGGTAAAGTAAGAAGAGCTAAATTAAATTTCTTAAGAAATGTTGTTGGACAATACAAAATCAAAGAAAGAGGACAAAAATAAGACAACATCTGTCTTATTTTTTCTTTTTAAGATATGAAATATATTAAAGAATATGGACCTTATATCTTAATAATTGTAGTAGTATTATTACTTAAAACTTATGTAATTACTCCAATTATTGTTAGTGGTGATTCTATGTATTCAACACTACATGATGGAGATATTATGATTTTAAATAAATTATATGATGAAAAAGATATTAAAAGATATGATATTGTAGTAGTTAAATATAAAGAAGTTAACTCATCAGGAAAAACAAGTAATAAAGATATTATTAAAAGAATAATAGGGATGCCTGGAGATAAAGTTGAATGTATAGATAATGTTTTATATATTAATGGAGAAAAAGTTGAAGAAGATTATTTAGATAAAGATACTATAACTGAAAATTTTTCTTTAAATGATTTATATGATACAGATACTGTTCCTGAAGGAATGTATTTTGTCTTAGGAGATAATAGAGAAGTATCTCTTGATAGTAGAAGGATTGGTTTTATTGATATAGATGATATTGAAGGAAAAGCTTCTTTTACATTATTTCCATTTAATAGATTTGGTAAAAAAGAGTAGATAGATTTCTATTCTTTTTATTTTATATTATAATAAATATAGGGATGATATTATGAAAAAGATAAAGATTGGTATATTTTTAGATAGTTATTTTCCGAATGTAGATGGAGTTGTAATGGTAGTAGATAACTTAGCTAAGAACTTATCCAAATTTGCAAATGTAACAGTAGTAGTGCCTAAAACTAATACTATAGATGAAGATAAGAATAGACCATATAAAGTTATCAGAATAGATAGTATCAATGTACCTACAACTGAATATAAAATGGGAGTTACTAATTTTAAGAGGCTTTCTATAACTAAAAAACTAAGAAATGAACATTTTGATATTATTCATATTCATTCTCCATTTAGTATAGGAAGATTAGGAATATGTTTAGCAAAAAAAGAACATATTCCTGTAGTAGCTACGATGCATACTAGATTTGATTTTGAATTTAAGAAATATTTAAAATTTAATTTATTAAGTAAAATTGCAATTAAAAAT
>CACYBN010000170.1 GCA_902772675.1 uncultured Erysipelotrichaceae bacterium | reverse complement strand
TTAGTTGCAAAGGAGAGAAATATTGCAAAATCTATTGTTTATAAAGAATATCATGTAGGGAAGTGATAGTATGAAATTAATAGTAGGATTAGGTAATCCTGGTAAAGATTATGAGAAAACTAGACATAATATTGGTTTTATGTTTTTAGATTACTATTATGATTATTTGAAATTAAGTGACAAATGGTCTAAGAAGTTTAATGGTTTATATATTGAAACTAATATTAATGGTGAAAAGGTTATTCTTTTAAAACCATTGTCTTATATGAATTTATCAGGTGGAGTTGTTAAGAAGTTTATTGATTATTTTAATATAGATATTAATGATTTATTAGTAATATCTGATGATTTAGATCTAAACTTTTTAAACTTTAAGCTTAAGGATAAAGGTTCATGTGGTGGACATAATGGACTAAGAGATATCGAAAATAATTTACAAACTACTGAATATAAACGTTTAAAAATTGGTATTTCTAATAATAAAGAAATTAATACTAAAGATTATGTTTTAAGTAAATTTACTAAGAATGATTTATATGAAATAAATAACTTATTATCTAAATTAATGGAATTGATGGATGATTATTTTGTTTTAAAATTTAATGATTTAATGTGTAAATACAATAGAAAGAACAAGTGATATGAAGTTTTTATTTGATGACTTAAAATTTGAATTAGAAAAAGACATGGGTATGACTAATCTTACCGATGAGTTTTTTTGTGTCTATATAAATAATTATTTTGAATCTCATGATAAAAATATATATATTGTTACTAGTACTTTATATGAAGCTAATGGGTTGTACTCAAGTTTAAGTAATTATTGTGATAATGTTTATTTATTTCCTATGGATGATTTCTTAACAAGTGAAGCATTATCTATATCACCTGAGTTTAAGTATAATAGATTAGAGACAATTAATAACATTATAAATACTGAAAAGTGTATTGTTATTACTAATTTAGATGGATATTTAAGATTTTTACCTAGAGTAGAAATATATAAAAAAAATTGTTTAGAATTTAAAATTAATGATACTATTGAACCTAAAGATTTAGTTGAAAAGCTTATTAATATTGGTTATAGGAGAGAAAGTATAGTTACTAAGACTGGAGAGTTTGCAGTTAGAGGATTTATTGTTGATATATTTCCTTTTGAGTTTGAAAATCCAGTTCGTATTGAATTTTTTGATGATATTATTGATTCTATTAGATCTTTTTCTGTTGAAGATCAGAAGTCAATTGATACACTAGTTAGTATTTCTATACTTCCTATATCAGAGTTTTTAACTAATAACACTAATTTTGAAATTGAAAAAGCTGAATATCAAAAGAATTTACAAAAATATGAAAAAGTTGTTTCTTTATATGATTATTTAGATAATCCTGTTGTTGTATATAAAGATTATAATCAGATAATGACTTCATATAATAAACTTGTTGATGATATTTATGAATATAATAAGAGTAAAGATGAAGATTTTGATAGTAAGTATTTGTTTGATTTTGATGATATTTATGTAGATTTTAAAACATATTATTTATCTATTAATAATTATAAAAATGATCAAATATCTAAATTAATTGATTTTAATGTTAAAACTATTAATAATTTTAGTGAAAATATAGATTCTATTAATGATTATATTTATAATTCTATAAATAATGGTAAAACTGTAGTGATTTGTTTGAATAAAAATCAAATTAGATCTGTTATTAAGAATTTAAATGGTAAAGTATTTGAAACTGATTTTAATAATATACATAAAAATGGTGTTAATTTAGTTCAAAAAGATATTAATAGAGGTTTTATTTATAGAGAATATATTGTTTTAAGTGCATATGAGTTATTTAATATTAAAGAGTCTAAGAAGAAATATACTGCTAAATATAAATATGCTGTTGCGATTAAAGATTTAAATAAAATTAATAAAGGGGACTATATTGTTCATAATACTCATGGTATTGGTATATATAATGGTATTAAAACTCTTACTTTTCATGATGTAGTTAAAGATTATATTGAACTTTTATATCAAGGTAAGGATAAAATATATATTCCTGTTGATAAGATTGATTCTTTATATAAATATAGTGGTCAAGAGGGTGCTAAACCTAAAATTAATAAATTAGGTAGTAGTGAATGGGAAAAGACTAAGAGTAGAGTTAAGAATAAAGTTAGTGATATTGCGGATG
>CACYBN010000169.1 GCA_902772675.1 uncultured Erysipelotrichaceae bacterium | reverse complement strand
ATGAGGAGGCAGATATGAAATATTTAGGAAAAGTTAATACAATTGGTGAGGCATGGATTACTTTTTTAAAGGAAGTTTATGAGAATGGTAAAGTTAAAAAATATAGCGAAACTAAAATAATTAAAGAAAAAACTGGCTTATCAATTTCTATAGAAAAAGCTATATTACCAGATAATATTATAAGAAAATATATGGTAAAAGAAGAATATGAATGGATGGAAAATAATTTTAATAAACAAGGTATAGTAAAAGAATTAAGAAATGCTAGATCATATGCCTCAAGGTTATATAACTATTTAGATCAAAAAAATCAAATAGATTGGGTTATTCAAAAAATTAATAACGACATTAATACTTGTTCTGCAACAATTACTACTTTCGAACCCTTAACAGATGAATCGTATATTCCGTGCATAAGTATGCTAGATTTTTATGTAGAAAACGGTTTGTTAAATTTATATGTTTATGCTAGAAGTCTGGATTGGGGTGAAAAAGCTTATGCTAATTTAGCAATGTTAACAAAGATTATGCAAGAAGTTAGTGCTGGTATAAACATTGCTGTTGGCGGAATAAATTTAACAGTTAAGTTATCTAGAATTTATAGCAAAGATGATGAGAAAGTAAAGGCAATTTTAGAAGACTACTTTAAAGATAAAAATAATAGGCAACCTTTAAATAATAATATTGATTAGTGTGATATAATTATTATAAGAGGTGCAATTATGGAATATGATTTGAATCCTATTAATATTTTTGATTTTGACGGCACACTGACTACTGAAACATGGCCTAAATTTTGGACTTGGGTAGAAAAATTTGGGTATAGTGGTGAAAAAAGAAATGAAAAATTAGAAGAAGCTATAGCAAAATATAGAAGTACACATTCTGGAAATGCACTTGAAACTTTTTTTGGTTTTTTTAATGATTTACTAATTAGCAATAATGATACAATTACATATGATGAATTGATGATAGGAGAAAAATATATTATCTATAATCCTGGTGTTGAACATTTTATTAAAGAATCTAATTCAAAAAATTATATTGTATCTGGTGGATTAAAAGAATTTTTAGCAAGACTTAGCTTAGCACCATATTTTTCTGGCATTTATGGAACACCGGTACAAACTAACGAACAAGGTTTAATATCAGGAATTGGAGAAATAATGACAGATGATAAAAAACTATTAGCAATTCAAGAAATACTTAGAAAAAATAATAGAAGAGATAATGATTGTCGAAATGTATACTACATAGGTGATGGATATAGTGATGCAGTTGCAATGAGATTTATTCATAATCATGGAGGAAAAACAATTTTTGTTCATCAACCAACTACTGATGATGATTTTTATGAATATATTAATAGAATTTATAATACATTAAATTCAGATGGAATAGTTGATTTTAGTTGTATTGCTGATTATAGAGATGGTAGTGAGCTTTCAAATATTTTGCAAAGGAATTATAAAAAGAGAAATAAAATTTGATATATATTATTTTGAACACTATAGGTGTTCTTTTTCTTTGTAAATAAAGGATCTTAAATTCATGTGAGAAAACGATAGTCACCATATGGAGATTATGATCATATGGGAGATCATCAAATACTACAGAAAAAGAGACATTAAGTATGTATAATCTACCAAATATAGATGTTTTAAAAGTAGGGTATCATGGTACTATTATGTTTAAAATTAAAAAAAATAAATTACAAATAGAGACTTGTGAATCATAAACCATTAGTATGTTATAATAAGTATGGATGTGACACTTATGAATAGAATTTTAAAAATAATGAGTGAGTTAGATAATATAGAATATGGTTTCAAAGACGAAAATGGTAACAACTTAATTAATAGTGAAAGATGGGATAATGACTTCTCCAAATTTTATTATTTATTAAGTCCAGAGGAATTGTTATCTAGTAAATGTGGAGTTTGTTGGGATCAGGTTGAACTTGAAAGAAAATTATTTAATGATACTAATATAGAATGTGATACTTATTTTATATATATTGATGATAAAGAAAATTTACTATCGCATACTTTTCTTACTTTTCAATTGGATGATAAATATTATTGGTTTGAACATTCATGGTATGACATGAGAGGGATTCATGAATATAATGATATTAAAGAACTTTTAAATGATGTGAAAATAAAATTCATAGATAGTAGAAAAGATGAGATAGCTTCAAGTTTAAATTATGATATTTATATATATAAATATAAAAAACCAAAATATCATATAAATTATGATGAATTTTATAATTATATAAAAACTCAAGAAATAGTTAACACTTAACATTAGGTATATGAGTAGAAATTAATCAATGTGATATCCTAGTTTAGGAGGATTGTAAATGAAATTATATGTTAATGAAAAACTTCTTTCGATTCATAATAAGTTTTATGTAAGAGATGAAAATAATAAGGAGGTATATGAAATTTCTAGTAAAGTTATTTCTATTGGAAATAAAACTACGATAACGGATATAGAAGGAATAAAATATCTTATATAGAATAAGAAATTCTTCATCTTACTTCTAATTATAATGTATATATTGATGATAAGTTTGATTTTAAAATAACAAAAAAATTTTAACTATTAAAAAATGATTATTTATTAAGTAATGAATATAAAGTTAAAGGTAATTTCATGATGTTAGATTTTACAGTATGTGATGATAAAAATGTTGAGATAGGAAGTATAAAAAGAAAATTTATTTCGATTGGAGATAAATATGAAATAAATATTAATGATACAAGTAAAAAAGAATTAGTTTTAGCAATTATTGTTGCTATAGCAAATGATGTAAATAGAAATCAAAATACTTCTAATAATTAAAAATGAAGATTATTAGAAGTAATATATTTTTTTTTAATAAGAAATGATATAATAAATATAGAGGTGTTAATATGAAAAAAAGAATAATTATTTTTACAGTTTTACTTGCATTTGTTTTTTTGTTAACTGGATGTAATAAAGAAAAAGAAGAAGAAATAAAAGTGGATTTCAAATTGAGAATTAAAGAATCTAGTTGGTCTGGTTGGACTGAAAATTATAAACCAAAAGAAGTAACTAATGATTATGAAGTTGTCTTAGACAAAGAATATAGTGTTGATTCTGATTATTTTAAATTTAAAATAACAAAGATTAATAAGGATAGTATAATAATTCAAACAGAAAGTCCATATTCTGATAAAGAAAAGGGTATTGATTTAAATAGTAAAAAGACAGAATTTGAAATATTCTTAGATAAAGAAACAGAGTTAACTACTCCGACTATGGATGAAGGAAGAATTTACTATTTACAATTAGTAGAATAAATAAAAAACCAGTTTTTTAAGACTGGTTTTTATCTTGTTTTGTATAATCTTTTGATAAATTAGTTGCTAATTCAAATCTATGTGTTTGTTTAGTAATATTATCTTTACGACTAGGATCAATTTCTTCAAAGAACATTTTGGTTGGTCTTGTAACTCAAAACCCCCCATGTCACTTACTTTCTCCAATTATTTCAGTAGATTTTATAGATTACTAGATAGTATTTTTATAAAAGATCAAAGAATAATTGTAATAAGTAATATAGTTAATTGATTTTACATAGATAAAAATATTTCTCTATTTTTTTGACAAATATATGTAAATATGTATGTGTAATAAAGAAATATCTTGTTATTTATGATAATATTTACTATAGAGATGATACTCTAAAAAACGGGTGAAGTTTATGAATAAAAAAAAGGAACTTAGACTTAGATTACCATTTAGAATATTGATTGTATTTCTTGGAGTTTTAGTAGTAGTTACTTCTTATTATCCAATTAGAAGTATTTATAAACTTCATAATCATAAATATTCTTTAGATACATCAATAGATATGTATAAAGATGGTATTTATAGTTATGTTATAGATAAAGAATATAGTGAAACTTTAGATAAGATCTATGGTGAAGAAGGATATAATCCTGATCGAATAGATGATTATATGTCTATTAAGTATTATGATAGAGATAATTTCTTGAATAATATTAATAAGTTATTAGATTTAGGTTATAAAATAGATGAAATAAATAATATTTATGCTAAGACTAGTGATAAATTTATTGAGAAATTAACTTCTAAATATATTTATGATATAGGTAAATATTTAGCTATAGATTATTTTAAAGAAGAAAACTATGATAGATATATAGAATATTTTAATGGTTCTTATCAAAAAACTGTTTTACATGTAAATATTGGATTAGATAAAGATTATTATCAAGATCCTAATAATGTAGATAAATTCTCTATAACTATGTTAGTTAATAAATATAATAAATTAGATAAAGATTTTGTTCCTGATGATTTAGTTTTAATAGATAGTAATTATTCTGATGAAGAAATATATCTTAATAAACAAGCTGCTGATGCTTTTTTAGAGATGTGTGTAGCAGCTGAAAAAGAAGGATTACATATGAAGGCTAATTCAGGATATAGAGATTATGATACACAAGAAAAATTATATAATTATTATTTAAAATTATATGGTAAATCATATAATGATAAATTTGTTACTTTACCTGGATTTTCAGAACATCAAACTGGATTAGGTGTTGATATAAAAAGTACATCTAGTAAGGTATTTAAAAATTCAAAAGAGTATAAGTGGGTTTTAAAAAATTCATATAAATATGGATTTATCCATAGATTCCCTGAAAGTAAAGTAAATATTACTGGTATTCATTCAGAATCTTGGCATTTTAGATATGTAGGAGTAGAAACTGCTACTAAAGTATATCAACAAGGATTGAGTTATGAAGAATACTATGCAATGTATTTAGATAAGTAGGTGCTTTATGTATTCATATACAATGTTAGTTAACAAGAAGAATAAATTAAAAAAAGAACTTGATATAGACTTAGTAATGGTAAGTAAAAGATATTCTTTAAAAGATATTTATTTAGAAAGAAAATGTCGTAATGCTTTTAATTTGATGGCATCTAAAGCATATGGAAGAGGATATTATTTAATTGCTAATTCTGGATATAGATCTTTTAAAGAACAAGAATTAGAAATAAAAGAAAGCATAGAAAATGAAGGAGAAGAATATACTGATAAATATGTTGCTAAAGTAGGTGTTAGTGAACATCATACTGGTCTTGCTATAGATATTAAAAGTGGAGATACTAGTCCTTTTATTATCTCCAGAGAATATTTATGGTTAAAGAAAAATGCATTTAAATATGGATTTGTTTTAAGATATCCTGAAGGTAAAGAGGATATTACAGGTTATAATTTCGAACCATGGCATTATAGATATGTAGGTAAGAAAGTAGCAAAATTCATTACTAAAAATAATATGGTTTTAGAAGAATATATAGAAAAAATGGAGGTATAACAAATGGAATATTTAGAAAATGATAATGAAAGATCTTTTTACTGGATAATATTTTTTATATTTGTTATTGGACTTGTGGTATTAGGTTATTTATTTGTATTACATCCTAGTAAAGAAAAACTCGTTAAAGATAAAGAAGCAAAAGTAGAAGAAATAGATTATGATAAATATTTAGGTAAATGGTATGTATCTAGTGAAGATGGTTATTCCGAAGATACAGAACTAGAAATTCTTAAATTTGATGGATCTACAGTTATATTTTCTTTAACAGGTAAAAGAGATGCAAAAATGCATGAAGAATATGAAGAAGAAAATACTACTGAAGACAAAGCACAAGAAGAAAAAACAACAGAAACTACTGAAGAATCAGAAAAATATGAGTTTCCATCTATCAATGCAGAATTTGATGAAGAGAAAGCTTTATTTGATATAAATGAAGAAAAAATCTCTTTTTCTGGGACAATTAGCTTTAAAAATGATATTATATATTTAGTAATAACATCAAGTAGTGATGAAAACTATATACAAACAGGAACAATTAGATTCGATCATAAAGCTAAATAATAAGTCTGGGGGGATTTAATATGAATAATAAGATAAAAGATAAATTATATTTGTTTTTAGGATATACTTTGTCTTTTTTTGTTATAGTTATATTTATAACTTCTTTATTTTCTTTTTATGGAAAAGGATTTATCAGTAAAGATTTAATTTCTTATAATAATTTAGTAGCTTATAGAACTATAGTAATAGATTTATTTAATCATGGAGTATTTAATTCTTTTGATTTTAATTTAGGAATAGATTTATTCTGTAATTATTCATTTTATATAATCGGAGATATATTTTCCTATTTAGCTGTTTTAGTAAAAGCATCTAATCTAGATTCTTTATATAATTATTTAGTATTACTTAGATTATTTTTTGTAGGTATATCTTTCTTAATATATTCTAAATATCATAAAAGATCTAATATTAGTTCAATAGTAGGAGCTATTATTTATACTTTTTCTATATATTCTTTATATTATATGATAAATGAAGTATTCTTCTTAAATTCAATGATTTTATTCCCATTATTACTTATAGGAATAGAAAGATTAGTTAATGAAGATAAGAAAAACTTCTATATTTTAATAATATGTATTTCATTTATAGGTAATTTCTATTTTGCTATTATTACAAGTATATTTTTAATTATTTATGGTTCAATATTAATACTAGATAGATATAAGAATTATGGTTTAAAAATATTACTTTTAAAATATTTAGAAACATTCTTTTATTCTTTAGTAGGGATATTAATATCTGGATTTATTTTCTATCCAGTTATGAGAGAATTAATAGAGTATAGTAATATTAACTATATAGTAAGATATAATTATAATTTGGATTATTATAAACAATTTTATTCTTTCTTTGTAGCAGGAATGACATCTCTTACTTTTATTGTATTACCTTTAACTATTAAGAATTTTAAAGAAAATAAACATTATCTAATATTATTATTCTTATTATTTTTAATATTATTAATTCCAGGAATTGGAGATATATTTTATAAATTAAATTTAAATACTTTTGCTTGGTATTATGTAATTATATTTATAATTTCTTATTTAATTAGTTATTTCTATGATAATTATATTGATTTAACTAAAAAAGATCTAAAGAGTATTACTTTATTTGTAACAATCTATTATTTCATATATATATTATTAGATTGTAAAGCTGATAAGTTTTTATTAATAAGTATTTTCTCTTTAGTAGGTTATTTATATTTATTATTATGTAAGTTTAATATAAATAGAGTATTTAAGTATAAGATTACATTCCCAGTAATATTTATTAGTTTAGTAATATTTAATACAATTGTATATAGTTATTATTTCTTTGATGTAAGTGGTTATAACTATTTAGATAATGTTTCTAATAGGGAAGTAGAATCTACATCTAATTCTGATTATTTAATTGAATCTCGTTTTAAATATGATTTATATAATGATTTAATGGTTAATAAAGATAGAGATTATATTAAAGATAGATTTAATAATAAATTAAATTATGGTATATATTATTCTAATTATATAGATTTAGATGATTATGAAAAATATAGTCCATTAGAAAAAGAATTATCTTTATATAAGACTAGTGCGATTAATGCTAAAGATATAGATACAAAATATATTATTAAAAATACTAATATGTCTTTAAAAATTATTAATTTTAATTCTAAAGTAGATCTTGAAAAAGAATATAATAGTTTGGATAATAATACTATTAAAATTAAATTAGATGATAGTATTAATGGTAATTTATTTATAGTAGGTAATATTACATATCGTAATTTATCTAAAAAAGAAATAATGAATAAATTATCTGATGGATCTAAATATGGAGATAAGAAAGTTTCTTATAATTATAATAATTATGTAAATAATAATCATCTAGATATAACAGTTAAGTTTGAAGATAAAGAATTTAATGTTAATAAGAATAATTTTGTTTTAAATTTAGGTAATTATTCTGGAGAAATAAAAGATGAAGTTACAATTACTTTTAATAATCCAGGAGTATATAAATTTGCTAATTTAGATACTTATGAAGTACTAACAAGTGAACATGATAAAGACGTAAGTATTCTTAACTCAAGTAATTTTAAAATAGTAGATGAAGCTAATAATTATATAAAAGCTAATTGTGATATAAAAGAAAATGGAATACTAGAATTTAAAACATACTTTAATAAAGGTATTAAAGTTACTGTGGATGGAAAAGAAGTTAAAACATTTATAAGTAATAAGTATTTTACAGGTATATATATAAGTTCTGGTAAACATAAAATTGAAATAAGATATGAGAATGCTTTTCTAAAAACAGGATTAGTATTAACTGTTATTGGAATTCTTCTATTTAGTGGTATAATTATTTTTGATATAAGAAGAAATAGATAAAGAACTTTAAATAGTTCTTTATGTTCTCGTAGCTCAGCAGGATAGAGCAGTCGCCTCCTAAGCGAAAGACCAGCGGTTCAAATCCGCTCGAGAACACCATAGTAATTAACTATGTGTCATGGTGGCACATAGTTTTTGTTTGCAGATATTATATATTTGTATATGATAATGAAATATGTTAATATAAAAACAAATTAGGTGGATTTAGAATGGTGATGTAATTCAGTTACTTCGTAAGATAAATATTATTTGTTATAATAGTTATGGAATAGGTGAGAGTATGAAAAGATTTTTATTATTAATCATATTAATTTTTACTACTGGAATATGTATATTTTTAGGAT
>CACYBN010000168.1 GCA_902772675.1 uncultured Erysipelotrichaceae bacterium | reverse complement strand
TTTACTAAAAGTTAATTCTTTTTCTTTAGATTTAATCATTTTTCTAATTGAAGAATCACTTTTCTTTAATATTCTTTCTATTTCAAAATTAGGAGTTAATCTATTAGTAGTCACTGAAATAGTATTACTATCTTTAACTCTTACATATGTATATTTTTGTCCTTTTTTTCTTGTTATTTCTACATCACATATTTTATTATCTATACTATAATGCATATCATCACCAATATAATAATAAAATAGTTATATTTAATTTTCAAATTCTTTTTCTTCTCTTTTTCTAAAAATATATCTATTTCTTAATTCTCTAAATAAAATTACTAATGGCAAGAATATAAATAAAGAATAATTAACTAGTACTAAGAAAATATTAATAAAACTATATTTAAAATATAAAATAGATAAATCTATATTAGATAAAATAAATTCATTAAAAAGAATAGTAAATACTCCTAGGAAAAATACAAATATCTTATTAAACATATCTTGATATTCAGAAAATATTCTAAATGAATGAACATAACTATCATAAAAATTATATATATTTAATACTTGAAGAATTAATAAAATTAATCCAACTAAACCATTAGGTACTAAAATATGACATTTGTTATTACAAGTGAAATATTCACTAGATACTAATGCATATTTAAATATTAGAGAAAATATTAAAGTAAATATCATATAAGTAAGACAATCTACAAATAATTCATCTATTATACGTTTTTTAACACCAGTTTTTAAAGTAATATCTTTATCTCTTTTAAAAGAAAAGAAATCAATTATTATAGTACAAATAATTAAAATAAATATAGAAATAGTTAAGTTCATAAATTTTCCCCCTAAGAATTTATACTACCTATTATATATGGATATTCAATTTTTTCAAGTTTTACAGAGACAAATTCTCCACTTTTGATACTATCATTTATCTTTATTTGAAGATAATTAGAAGTATGTCCTACAGAAAAAGTATTATTATCTCTTTCAATAAGTACTTCTAAATCTTTACCAATAAATTTTTTCATATAATCTAATTCTAATTCTTTAGATAATTCTAAAAGTCTATGAGTTCTTTCAGTTTTTTTGCTATCTTCAACTTGTTCCATACCTGCAGATCTAGTTCCATATCTAACAGAATATGGAAATACATGTAATTTAGAAAACTTTATCTTTTTAAGAACATCTATACTTTTATCAAATATTTCATCTGTTTCTCCAGGATGACCAGTAATTATATCAGTAGTAATAGATACATCAGGTCTAATAGCTCTTATTTCATCTATTTTAGCCATGAAAAAGTCTAAATCATACTTTCTATTCATAATCTTTAAAACTTCATCAGAAGCAGCTTGAATAGGTATATGGAAATGATCCACTATAATATTAGATTTCTTAATTATATCTAGTACTCTACTATTAAGTTCAGTTACTTCTATTGAAGATATTCTAAGTCTTTTTAATCCAGGAATAGTAACTATCTTTTCTAATAAATCAGCAAAATCTATATCTAAATCTTCACCATAACTACCAGTATGAATACCAGTTAAAACAATTTCTTTATATCCATTGTCTACTAGATCTTTAATTTCTCTAAGTACTTCAATATAATTCTTACTACGACATTTACCTCTTACAAATGGAATAATACAGTATGAACAGTAATTCTCACAACCATCTTGAATCTTAATAAAAGCTCTAGTTCTATTATGATATTTATTAATATACATATCTTCAAATTCACTGATCTCTTTAGATACTATATTAATCTTCTCATGATTTTTAAAATATTCATCTAATAATTCAACTATTTTAGATTTACCTTTATTACCAATAGCAATATCTATTTCATCTAATTGCTCTTTTTCTTTTTGAATAAAACAACCCATTGCTACTATACAAGCATCAGGATTTCTTCTTTTAGCTTGTCTAATTATTTTACGAGATTTACTATCACTATTATTTGTAACAGAACAAGTATTAATAACATAAATATCACATACATCATCAAAAGAAGAAATAGTATATCCTGCTTCTTCTAATTTCTCTGTAACATATTCACTTTCATAAGTATTAACTTTACATCCTAAAGTATATATTCCTACTTTCATAGTAATCCCTCCAATAAAAAAATGCTAATTTATTATAGCATTTTTCTTGATATTAGTCTAAATTATTTTTTAATTCTTTAAGTTTAACTAAGAATTCATTAGTCTTTTTAATTTCTTCATTTAATTTATCTAAATTAGCAGTTTGTTCTAATTCAAGACTTTCTTTAGTTTCAGATACCCCAAAAACAGGAGATATGAATGGAGAAGACTTAAATTTCTTATCCATAGAGATAGGAGGTAAATCTTCCATCTTTTTGAAATTAGCTTCATCTATAATAACTGGTTCTTCTTTAATTTGTTCTACTACTTGTTTAAGGTCCTTATTATATAATTTTTCTAATTCTTTTAAAGAAATTAATTCATTTCCTTCATCTTCATAAGACATTTGATATTCTTCATTACTATCATAAACTTTATCACTTAATTTAGTTAATTCTTCAACTGATATAATAGCACTCTTCTCTTGTTGATCTTCATGTTCTTCTATTTCACTATTTAATCCATTATTTAAAAGTTCATTTAAATCTTCTTGTACTTCTAAAGCTTTAGGTAAATTAGCATCTATTACTTTTTCTTCTTTTAAATCATTACTAATCTTAGAAGTTATTTCTTCTACAGTAGTACTTGATTCAACTACTGGTTCTACTTCTGGTTTGGTTTCTTCTACTACAGAAACTGGTTCTTCTACAACCTTAGGTTTAACTTCTTCAACTACAGTAACTTGTTCTTCTACAACTTCTGGTTTTACTTCCTCTACAGGAGTTTCTATTACTTCATTAACTACTGGAGGTACTGATATATTATCTAAAACAGGCTCAACTTGTGGTTCTTCTTGATAATTAACTACTGATTCTACTAAATGATCTGTTTCTTCTTTCTTTTTAAATACTTCTTCTTGTACTGATTTAGCTAATTCATTTTGAATATTTAATTTTTCTTGACGCTCTAATTCTTTTTGTAATTCTTGTAGTTCAAGCTTAGCTTTAGTTTTTTCTAATTCTTTATCTTCTTCAACATATTTAATTTCTTCTACTCTATTATGAGTAGTAGGTTCATTATTTATTTCAATTGGTAATTCTTCTGATACTTGTACTTGTTCTAAATTAGTTACAGGTTCATCTTCTACTACATCTAGTCCTAAACTTTCATTAGTTTTTTCTAATTCTTCTTGATTTTTTCTTTTAGTAATAATATCTAATATAATTATTATTCCTACTAAAAGTATTATAATTCCTACAAGTACTGCGATTATAAGTATATCAGTTGAAGATAAGTTCATAAAATCACCTCATATTGCTTTTTTATTCTTTTCAACATAATTTCATTCTAACACTTATATAAACTTTTTTTAATAGTTTTTTTTTAAAATTTATAATAAATAGTCTTAAACATAAAAAAACTTCCTTTAAATTAGGAAGTTATTGTTGTAAAGATTTTACATATTGGTAAACTTCTTCGACTGTTTTACTAAAATCTTCATAATTGGTATTGAACCATTTAACATCCATTTGATTATTAAAGAAAGTATATTGTCTTTTAGCATAATGCCTAGAATTTTTCTTAATATCATCAATAGCTTCATCTAAAGAAATATCTCCTTTAAAATAAGAATATAATTCTTTATAACCAATACCTGTATTTATAGCTTTACCAGTAATTTTACGATCATATAAAGATTTTACTTCATTTAGTAAACCTTCATTTATCATAGTATCTACTCTTTTATTAATTATTTCATAAAGATTATCTCTTTCAGTAGTAAGACCAATAGTAATAAATGAGTACATTTTAATATTATTATTACTAGTAAATTCACTATTGTTATCTATTTTTTCTAAAGCTCTTATTAATCTTCTTCGATTATTTTCATCTATTTTAATATCCTTATCAGATGTCTTTATTCTTTTTAGAAGTTCATCATTACTTAATGCCTCATAGTCATTTTTAACTGTCTCTTCTTCAAATCTATAATCATATAGAGCTGCTTTTATATATAGACCTGTTCCTCCTACTAAAATAATATTTTTATTATTTTTTTGAAGTTCATCTATCTTCTTACGACAATCTTTTTGATAATCGTAAACTGTATATAAATCACTAGGATTAACTATATCAAATAAATGATGAGGAATACCTTCTTTTTCTTCTTCTTTTACTTTAGCAGTTCCTATATTTAATTCTTTATATACTTGCATAGAATCAGCATTTATAATTTCTGCATTAAATCTTTTAGCTAATTCTACACTCAATTTTGTTTTGCCAACACCAGTTGGCCCTACTATAACTAATATCATCTAATCACATCCTACATACATCTCATAAAGTATTTTTCTAAATCATAAGAAGTATATTTTATAATTGTAGGTCTTCCATGAGCACAATTAAACGGATTATCACACTCAATTAATTTATCTAATAGATTTTGTTGTCTCTCATGATCTATATATTCATTAGCTCTAATCGAAGACTTACAAGCAGCCATTTGAGCTAATTTTTCATTAAATACTCTAGTATTAAAATCTTTTTCTTTTATAATTACATCTATAATATTTCTAATACTATCAGTAAGTCTATCTTCATCTAACCAATAAGGATGAGTTCTTACTTGTATAGTATTAATACCAAATTCTTCTATTTCAAAATTTAATTGTTCTAATTTATCAAAATTCTCTTTTAAAATTAAATAATCACTAGTAGTAAATTCTAATTTTAAAGGAACTAACATATCTACTTTAATATCTTTAGGAGTTCCCATAATACTTAAATATTTCTCATAATTAATTCTTTCAGCAGCAGCATGTTGATCTACGATAAATAAACCATCTTCATTTTCTGCTAAGATATAAGTACTATGAAGATACCCTATTACATTCATTTTTTTAAGTCTTTCTTGACGATTTTTACCCTTATTTAAAATAATATCTGTTAAAGAAATATCACTATCTTCATGAGTTTCAAAATCTAATTGAATTTCTTCTACTCTTGTATATGGTATTTCTTCTACTACTTTAGTTTCTTCTACATAATCATTAATATCTTTTTTTACTTCAGGTATAGATTTAGATAAATCTTTTTTTATTAATTTATCTCTTATCATATCTGTTATTAATACTTTTAATTCTTCAAATTTAGAGAATTTAATATCCATTTTAGTTGGATGAATATTAACATCAACTAAAGAAGGATCTACATCAATAGATAATACTACTATTGGTACTCTACTAGCATGAATTAAATCATGATATGCTTCTATAATAATCTTATTTATCTCATTATTTTTAATTAATCTATTATTTACAAAAGTAGTAATTGAATTTCTATTAGTTCTAGTTATTTCGGGCATAGAAATATAACCATTTACTGTATAATCATCATCACTAACAGAAACCTCTATCATCTTTTTAGCTACTTCTATTCCATAGACTTTACCAATTACTTTTAAAAGATTACCAGATCCATCTGTATTTAATAATAATTTATCATTATTAATTAATTTAAATTTAATATTAGGAAAAGATAAAGCCATTTTATCTAAATAATCAGTTATATAAGATAATTCTGTATATAGATTTTTTAAATATTTAAATCTAACTGGAGTATTATAGAAAAGATCTTCTACTTTAATAGTAGTTCCTTTATCTTTATCTATCTTTTTTACTGATTCTGAAATACCACCATTTATTATTACTTCAGTACCATCTATTCCATTAGATGTAGATAAAGTTACTCTAGATACACTAGCTATTGATGGTAAAGCTTCTCCTCTGAAACCTAAACTTTCTATATTAAATAAATCTTCTTCTTGTTTTAATTTAGAAGTTGCATGTCTAGAAAAACATAAAACGGCATCTTCTTTATCCATTCCGATGCCGTTATCTGTTACTTTAATTTCTTTAACACCGCTATCTATAAGTTCAATTTTAATTTCAGTTGCTTTAGCATCAATAGAATTTTCTAC
>CACYBN010000167.1 GCA_902772675.1 uncultured Erysipelotrichaceae bacterium | reverse complement strand
TATTAAATTTAATGATACTTTCATAATAATCTCCCTTCTACTTAAATTGTTTTAAAAATCTTAAATCGCATCCATGGAATAATCTAACATCATCTACTCCATATCTCATCATAACTAAACGATCTAATCCTATATTTATATAGAATCCAGTCCATTCTTCTGGATCTAATCCAGCAGATTTTAATACATTAGGATGAATAACACCACCTGGCATAACCTCAATCCATCCATTTTGATTACATACTCTACAACCTTTACCACCACATACTAAACATTCCATATCAATTTCATAGCCTGGTTCAGTAAATGGGAAGAATCCTTCTCTCATTCTTGTATTAATTTTTCTACCAAATACTTTTTCTAGAATAGTTTGAATCATTACCATACCAGATGAAAATGAAATATTTTTATCTACGATTAAAGCTTCATATTGATAGAAAGCTCTTTCATGTCTAGCATCTGTAGTTTCATTTCTATAAACTGCTCCTGGATATATAAATCTAGCTGGAGCTCCATCTTTTAATAATTTACGTACTGATCCACCAGTTAAATGTGGTCTAAGGCATAATCTCTCAGCACCTTCTTTATCTTCAGTTCCTTCTAACCAATAAGTATCCATTGATTGACGAGCTGGATGATCTTTAGCAAAGTTTAAATTATCAAAAGCATATTTTTCACTACTAATATCATCTTCAGAATATATTTCAAATCCCAATGATGAAAAAGCATCATTTAAGTCATAACACATTTGAGTAATTGGATGTAATGCTCCTTCTTTAGGTTTATTTCCTGGAATAGTAATATCAATAGGTTCATCCAAAACACTTGTATTAGAAATAATTTCTTCTTCTTTTTTAGCCAAACTATCATTAAAAGCATTTCTAATCTCAGTAGTCAACATACCTATAGTTTTCTTTTCTTCTGGAGATAAACTACTCATATTCTTAAGTACTTCAGATAATTCACTCTTCTTACCAGTTAATTCACGTCTAATTTCTTCTAATTCATTAGTATTTTTAGCATTAGCAATTTTTTCTAAACCACTAACTTTAATTTGTTCTAATCTTTCTTCCATAACTTTATCCTTTCCATTTTGTAAATAAGAAATTAAATAAAAAAGCGATACCACAAAGGACGCTTCCGCGTGGTACCACCTTAATTCATAGTTTAATACTATCTCAATTGATTAACGCTCAATGACGATTTGACTCCATTATTGAAATTCATTAATTTGCTTATCTATTATGATTCTCAGTCAATGATCATAACTTCCTGTATAGAGTTTCAAATTAACTACTTAGATAACTTCTATATCAACAAAATTCCATTTAATTATAGTATTATTTATGGTATTTGTCAAACATCTAATTCAATAATTTTTCAATTGATTTAGTAATATTTTCTGTAGTTAGTCCTAGTTTCTCTAAAATATCTTTCCTAGAACCAGAATATCCAAATTGATCTATAGTAAACATACACTCTTTATCAGTATATTTATACCATGGCATGGAACTACCTGCTTCAATAACAAATACTTTCTTATCTTTAGGAAGTATTTCATTTTTATATTCTTCATCTTGTCTATCAAATAGTTCCATACTAGGCATAGAAACTAATCTAATTCCATATCCTTTAGAATTTAATTCATTATATACTTCTTTAGCAAGAGTTACTTCTTCTCCAGTAGCTATAATAATAGCATCTATATTTTTTCTTTCTTTTTCTATTATATAAGCCCCTTTTTTAGATTCATTTATATTAGTACTTTCAAGTATTTCTACTTTATTTCTAGATAAAACTAAACAGCTAGGTTTTCTAGTTTCAAATATAGATTGATATGCTCCAATTACTTCATTGAAATCTGCTGGTCTATATACATCTATATTTGGAGTACTTCTAAGCATTGTAAGTTGTTCTACAGCTTCATGAGTAGGACCATCTTCTCCTACTGTTACTGAATCATGAGTAAATACATATATAATTGGTAAATCCATCATAGCACTCATTCTTATGCTTGGTTTTGAATAATCACTAAATGTAAAGAATGTTGATACAAATGGAGTTAAGCCTGCTAAAGCAATCCCATTACCAATACTAGCCATAGCATGTTCTCTTATACCAAAATTAATATTTCTACCCAATGGAGTCTTATTAGAAAAATCTCCAGTAGATTTAATTCTAGCATGAGTACTAGATGAAACATCAGCACTTCCTCCAATAATAAATGGATATATATTACTAATAGAATTTAATACTTTACCACTAGATACTCTAGTAGCTTCAATTTTATCTTCTGGTAATTCATATACTAGATCTTTTAAAATGATAGAACTCTTATTATTAATTATCTCATCTAAATCCATTTTTTGTTTTTTAGGTAAAGCTTTATATTTCTTATCCCATTCTTGATAATATTCATTACATCTATCTGCAATACTTTGCTTCATAATTTCCATAGCATCAGCACTAGGAGAGAATGGAATATCTCTTAATCCTAATTTATCTTTTACTCTTTTAATATCTTCTTTATCAAGAGGAGAACCATGTACTTTATTAGTACCTTCATTAATAGAATATTTACCTATAGTAGTCTTAATCTCAATTATAGTTGGTTTATCACTAGCTTTAGCTTTTATAATAGCATTACTAATACTAGAAGTATCTTCACCATCTTCTACTAAAATATATTCCCAATTTTGAGCTTCAAATCTTTCTTTGATATTTTCATTAAAAGATGAATCTAATTTACCATCTAAAGTAACACCATTTGAGTCAAATAAAACTATTAATTTATTAAGACCTAATCTACCTGCTAAAGAACATGCTTCATATGAAATTCCTTCCATTAAGCATCCTTCACCACAAAGTACATAAGTATAATAATTAATTATATCTTCACCAAAATATTTTTCTAAATATTTTTCTGCAATAGCTACTCCTACTCCATTAGCAATACCTTGTCCTAAAGGACCTGTACTACAATCTACTCCAGGAGTAACATTTAATTCTGGATGTCCTGGTGTCTTACTATCTATTTTTCTAAATGATTTTAAATCATCTAAACTAATATCATATCCAGCCATATATAAAGTAGAATATAACATACTTGAACCATGTCCACTAGATAAAATAAATCTATCTCTATTGATCCATTTCTCATCTATAGGATTTATCATTAAATGATTAGCATATAATGTACTAATAATAGGAGCAGCTCCTAAAGCTATTCCTGGATGTCCACTATTAGCTTCATCAATCATATCAATAGATAAACCTCTTATATTATCTACTATTCTTCTATCAAGTGTATTAGTTGTTTCTTTTTTAAAACCTATCATATATAATCACCTACGATAAAAGTATAACACAACCAAGCGAGGATTTCACTTGATTGTGTCTAATCATTGTAAAGAGATTCCTGTCAAATAGAAGTTATCTCCATCTATTAAATATTGATATCTATATGTTTTTGCACTATTGAAATAATCTACTCCCTGACTTTCTGGTCCTTTAACTATTAAATTCTTAAATTCAGGATCAGAATAATATCCAACTTTATTTACGAATACTACTTTTCCAGTTAAATAGATATAACCACCATCTTTAGTTGCACTTACAAATTTTTGTTCTAATAAACTATCTGGATTTTTATTAATATTTATACATTTTCCAACATAACTTTTATCAGCTTTATTATAAGAGAATTCTATATTAGCTACATTGGAACCACTAACAGTAAAATTATATTTAAAGTTAGGATGATCTATTAAATTATAATTCATTCTCTTAAAAACAAGATTATCTACATCTTTTGCTGCTAAAATTATATCTTTATTACATATTTCTGAAGTATTATCTATTTTACTAACTAACTTATTAAATTCTCTAGTTTTAGTAGTTAATAATAATACTTGTGATGGAGTCATACTTTTTACTTCAATTCCACCATTTCTATATAGACTTAGTACATCATTAGATAATAATTCATCATTAGTAAATTTAATCTCATTTACCATTTGAATTATATAATCATCTCCAAGATCTATATTACCGTCT
>CACYBN010000166.1 GCA_902772675.1 uncultured Erysipelotrichaceae bacterium | reverse complement strand
TCTATTTGATCACATTCTTCATCTTTACAATCAAATATTTGAGTATGATTTATTTGAGTAATAAATTCATAATTAATAACAGCATATTTTTCACCAGTAATTACTATACTTGCATCATTCATACCTACTAGTAACTCTTTAAAAGTTTTATCTTCGTAATGATTTAATAATTCTTCATCACTAACACTAAGATTAGATCCATCTATATAATAGAAATTATAATCATTATAATTTTTTGACCAATGTAAATAAATTGGAATCATATCAAAAGATTCTAAATTCATATTAGGATTAAGTATTAATATAATATTATTATCTTTTTTAACTTTATCTAAATATTCATCTACTGATAATTGATTTAAAGAACTTAATTTACTCATTGAAGCACTCTTATACTCTTTTATATTAACATTCTTTTCAATATTAATAATAGATTCTATTTCTTCATTAGAAATATCTTTTAAATTATTATCTTTCATATATTCAATTATCTTTTTATATTTATAATATGTCTTATCATATGATTTTGTTTTACCTGTTATTACTAAATTTAATCTATAATCATCTACACTTTTTATTTTAATATCATAAGAACAATTTAAATCTATAATATTATCTTCATAAGAATAATTCTTACACTTTTTTAATAATTTATCTGTAGCATTAAGCTTTCCTAAATTAAATTTTATTGTATCTAAAGAATCATATTCATACCATACTATATTTTTTATATTAGCAGGTAAATCTACTTGATCATTTTTTTTATCATCATATAGATATATTTTTATATAAAATACAATAGATATTATTAATATCATGTATAAGACTATTCTTAGAATTTTACTATCGCGCATAAAAGTCACCTAATAATATAATATCACAAAAAAAAAGTACTGGGAATATTACCCTGTACTTTTTGTTAATGTAACATCAGTTGTATGAGTCTTACCATCTCTAATATATGTAACTTTAATAGTATCTCCAATATTATAAGAATATAATATATATTTCAAATAAGCTTGATTAGTTACTTCTTCATCACCTATTCTAGTAATTACATCTCCCTTTTGAAGTCCAGATTTAGCTGCTCCAGTATCTCTTACTATTGATATAACTACTACTCCACTTGTAAGAGAAGAATCAACTTTTATACCTTCTCTATATAGATAATCATGTTCAGTAACATTAACTAAAGTTATTCCTAACATTGGTCTTTCAATTTCTTTATTCTTTTCAAAAGTTTCTATATGTTCCATAGCATCTTCAATTTTAATTGAAAATCCCATACCTTCAATTGAACTATCTACTAGTTTCATTGAATTTAATCCAACTACTTGACCATTGCTATTAACTAATGGTCCCCCACTATTACCTGGATTTATAGCAGCATCTACTTGAATTGCTTTCATTACCCAATCACTAGTAGTTTTAACACTTACTGTTACTTTTCTATTAATTCCTGATACTATTCCTCTAGTAATAGTATTAAAATAATCTTCTCCAACTGGAGATCCAACTGCAAAAATAGTATCTCCTAATTTTAAATCATCACTTTTTCCTATTTCTGCAACTTTAATTACAGAATTCTTATCTACACTTAAAACCGCTACATCTAGATATTCATCTCCACCTAGAACTTTAGCATCTACTTCTTTACCATTACTATAAAGTACCTTAACACTAGATGCATCATCAACTACATGATAATTAGTTAATATATATCCTTTTGAGCCATCTGTTTTATATACAAATCCAGATCCATTCCCCATATACTTACTACCAGAATATATTTTTACCATTACAACTGCATCATATACTTTATCTACAGCTTCAGATATTCCACTATTATCTGTAATTGTTACATCTCTTTTTTCTGTAATAATTGTTTCGCTATTTTTTTTATCTAAGAATTTATCTTTAACAAAATACATAGCTCCTGCTCCTAAAGCAAATATTATTACTATTAAAAGAAAATTAATAATTTTTCCACGCATATTATCACTCCACTTCTATATTAGCAATATCTTTCCAGTTAGGAGGAAATCCCATTCTATCTAATACTTTAGATATTTCAATACTATGAAGATTATAATCTAAATTTTGAATAGTTCTATCTATTTCTATAACTAAGTTTTTAACTTCTACTTCAGATAATAACTGTTTCAAAATAATTATCAATGCAAATAGATCATTTTTACCATATATAAATTCGTCATCTATCTTTTCTATGTGCAATAAGTCATGATATATAGTATCATCTATACTTCTTTGAGTTCTATTCTCAAATAAAATATCTTCATGAGCACATAAATTACGATAATTAGCTAATATAGGTAAATAATTAGTTAAAACTTCTTGATCTACTCCATAGATACTAGCAATACTTAAACGATCTTCAAGTTTTAGAATAGAAAACATTTCACTAACAATACCAAAGGATAACACTTTAACTAATACCCATAAAGGAATATATCCATAATTAGTTATATAGTGACTAGTCGCAGAATGTTGTTTCCCATTAACTCTTATTTGTCTTTTCATCTTCTTAAGCAAATCATTTATTTGTTTTTGTTTATCTGGACTATTATCAAAGTTTTTATTTCTTAAATATTCACTTTCTTTATAACCATATTTTTTTGATAATTGATATGAAATAATAGATTTTACATTGTTCTCTATTATTAATAAATTCTTAAAAATAATGTTACGGAATTGTCTGTCAAATAAGAACAAACTGTACATTTCTTCAAAAGTAACTCCATTAATAAATTTTTTACTATCTTCTGATTTCATAAATAGATGTCTATAACCACTTATAAAAAAGTAGTTTTCTCTTAAAAGAATATTTTTAGTATATTCTTCATTATTAATGGTAAGACCTTTATACTTGAATATTTCAATTTGTTCATTTAGGTTTTTAAAGTTTTTATCCCTCATTATTCTCACCCTATTGTAATTATACCATAATGATTACTTTTTTGTATGAAAAATTGGTGAAAAATAAAGGAATAAAAAAAGAAAGATTTGAAATAAATCTTTCCTTGATACACAAAATTATCTCTTTGAGAATTGAGGTGCACGACGTGCTTTCTTTAATCCTGGTTTCTTACGTTCTTTAATTCTAGAATCTCTTGTAATGAATCCAGCTCGTTTTAGAATTTTTCTAAAACTGTTTTCGCTTCCTTCATTAGCAGCATCGTATACTAATAATGCTCTTGTAATTCCTAAACGAATAGCACCAGTTTGTCCTGAGAAACCTCCACCTTTAACATCAACTTCTACATCGAAAATTTCTCTTGTATTAGTTAAATCTAATGGTTGAGTTAAATCCATAACTAAAGTTTCATAAGGTAAATATTCATGTACATCTTTTCCATTAACTGTAATTTTACCAGTTCCAGGAATTAATTTAACTTTTGCGATACTAGTTTTTCTTTTACCAGTTCCATAATATATTTTATCATTCTTTGCCATAAAACCTTACCTCCTATTTAACTTCCAACTTTTCTGGTTTTTGTGCTGTATGAGGATGTTCAGCTCCTGCATATACGAATAATTTCTTACCCATAGCTCTACCTAATCTATTATGAGGTAGCATACCTCTTACTGCTCTTTCAACCATTTCAACTGGATATTGTTCTCTCATTGTCTTAGCAGTTCTTACTCTTAATCCACCTTGATACATAGAGTGATTATAATATTTCTTGTCTTCTAATTTGTTACCAGTTAAAGCAACTTTATCAGCATTAACAATAATAATATAGTCACCACAGTCTAAATGAGGTGTATAAGTAGCTTTATGTTTACCACGAAGAATGTGTGCTGCTTTACTAGCAACTCTACCTAAAACTTCATCTTCAGCGTCGATTACATACCATTTACGCTCAATTGTCTCTTTCTTTTGCATATAACTATTCATAATTTTTTTCTCCTTAATACATATCTTTTGATTTTCCGGATAAAATCTAATATGTGGGGATTCAATGTACCGATTTAGATTATACAAAAACAACCCATAAAAGTCAATGTTTTTAATGATTTTTACGGGTTTTTACTAATATTTAACTTCTTCTAAATATAAACCTTCTGGTTTAATTGTAAGTACATCTTTTTTCCTATTTGGATTATCAATAATATCTTTAATACTATTACTATCTAGTTTACCTTTTCCAACTTTTAATAGAGTACCTACCATATTTCTTACTTGATATTTCATAAATCCATTACCAGTAAATTTAAATATTATTATATTATTTTTTACTTCTATATCTGCACTATATATTTCTCTAACATAAGAATTTTTCTTACATTCACTAGATACAAAATTTTTAAAATCATGAGTACCTATAAAGAATTTAATAGCATCTTTCATCTTATCTATTTCTAAATCTCTATTATATTGATAAACATAATTTCTTTCCATTGGATTATATTCTCCAATATTTAAATAATATTTATATGTTTTTTCTTTAACTTTATATCTAGCATGAAAATCATCATTAACTTTTTCCGCTTTTATTATATGAATATCATCAGGAACTAAAGAATTAATAGCAGATTTTAACTTATATTCAGTTATATTAACATTTAAATCAAAATGTGCAGTTTGACCTTTAGCATGAACTCCTTTATCAGTTCTTCCAGATGAAACTATTTTAGTCACAGAATGATCATTAATATCATATAGAGCATTCTCTATACATTCTTCAACTGTTCTACATCCATCTTGTTTTTGATATCCATTAAAATTCGATCCATCATAGGAAAAAGTAATCATATATCTCATAATTATCTACCAAATACAATAACAATAACAAATAAAATTAATGTTACTGCAATATAAAAATTATCATAATTATTCCAAGAAAATGTTAGTTTATACTTTTTACTTGTAAAGAATCTATCATATCTCATTTTATCTATTAAAAATATATCATCAATAGCTATATTTTCTTTTATCTTTGCTTGTTCTTTTAAGTATGTCTTATATTTATCTTTATCATATAAATACTTTTGAATAGTTCTATTCTTATCTTTAATATTACTATCTAAATCTTTACCATAATACTTCTTCATATATTTTTTCATTTGTTTAGTAGTTCTATTTCTATAAAATAATTTATCATATAAATATCTTTTTTCTAAAGACAACAAACTAGATTCAATTATAAATGCATATAGAATTACTAATAATATTCTTAATACTAAGAAAGTATATACAGTATTAGGAATTAAATATATTGCTAAGAATAATATCAAAGCTAATATGAAATAGAATCTATTCTTATTTAAGAAACTAACTATAAATATCATTCCACTAACTAATAAGAAAATTGTATAATTTTTTATCAATACCATTGCAATTACTAAAAGGATAAAACTAACTAACTTACCATAAAAACTTAAACTCTTATACATGTTTATATATATCCTTTATAATATCTCTAACATCTTTATGATAAGAAAGTTTAACATTCTTTTTAGTTTTAGCTAGGTAAGTTACTTTAGTAATATTTGGCATTGGTACGATATCCCCTTTCATTAGTTCATTGGAAGTAAATATCTTATCAGTAGATCCTACTTTATATAAATTATTTCCATCTAATAGTAATACTTCATCTGTTATTTCATATAAAATATTTACATCATTAGATGTTACTATTATTAGTTTCTTTTCTTCTTTTAAATTATTAATTAAGGTAATTAGTTTTTTCTTATTTTTATGATCTATTCCTGAAAATATATTATCAAAAATAATTAATTCTGGGTTATAAGAAATATTTACCGCTACTCCTAGCAAGTATTTTTCACTTCTTGATAATGTATTAATACTTCTTGATAAGATTTTTTCATCTAACTCAACAAGTTTTAAAGCTTTTTTAATTGCTTTATTTATATCTCCATCATATCTACGATACTCAAGAGTAAATTTAAATTCATCTTCAACTTTAGTTGAATAAAAATTAGGATTAGTATTAATTCTAGCTACAATAGTTGGATGTTCTTTAAAAAACAACTCATCAATATCCATCTTATCGTAATTAGCAACACCACTATAATCTAATATGTCTCCATTTAATATATCCAATATATATTTAGAATAATTTCCATATATACCAAATATATTATTTTTTCCTATTTTAAAAGATATCTCATTTAAATAATCTTTATATTTTAAATTACTAACTATTAATCCCATAATGTATCCACCATTTCTTCTTCATTAAGAATAACTTTATCTAACAAATTATAGAATTTTAATTTTAAAGACATATCCATCATAACTGGTATTTCTATTCCCATTCTAGTAAGAGCATTATCATGTTCTAAAATATCTCCTAATCTTCCACTATATCTTACTAATCCTTCATCTATTACAAGAATAGCATCACTATATATAGAATCAGTAAGCGAAGAACTAGTCATGATTACAATAATATTTAACTCACGAATTATTCTTTTTAACATTAACAAGATCTTTTCTTTATCTTCATTACTTAATTCAACTAAAATATCATCTAATAATAATACTTTTGGTTCATGAATTATACTTACAGCAATTAATACTTTTACTTTTTCAAAAGTATTTAAATCACTTATTTTTTTATTCATTATATCTTTTAAGAATAATATCTTACTAATTTTAGTTAATTGAGCATTAATTTGTTTCTTACTATAATTTAAATTACATAATGGGAAAGTTACTTCATCAATAACTCTTTCAAATAAGAATTGGTTATTATCTAAAGAGAAAATAACACCAATATTTCTAGAATACTTTCTAATAGTTTTTTTAGATAAACTAATATCATCAATAGATATTACATCTTCAGTAGGTAAAACTCCCGCTAAACATTTAATAAATGTTGTCTTTCCACTATTATTTGGACCAATAACAGAGATAAGAGATGGAATCTTTACCTTAAATGTTATATCTTTGATTATAGGTTTATCATACTTAAAATTTAACTTGTTAATAGAAAAAACACTCATATAATCACCTTTGCCTATATATTATATATTAAAAAAGATAAAAGTTCTACTTTTCTCTTCGACTTTTTATCTTTTTTCTTTGAATCTTGTAAACTATCTTAGCTTGTTTCTTAGTAGATAAGAATCTAACAAAGAATTGAGACAATTTCATCTTTATGCCTGGTATAATTATTAACTTCCCTTTAAACATTTGATCAATAGCATATTTACTAACATATTTACTATTCATTCCTTTAATTGAAAAGTTAACATCTGCAACTTCATTAAAATTAGTTTCTACTGGTCCAGGACATAAACAAGAAACTACTACTTTTGATTTATCTCTTCTTAATTCTTCATAAATAGAAGTAGTTAATCTTAAAACATATGCTTTTGTACTATAATAAGTAGCCATTAAAGGCCCGGGTTGAAACGCTGCTAAAGAAGCAACATTTAAAATATAACCTTTATCTTTCTTCTTCATATCTTTTAAAAATAATTTAGTTAAAATATGAACAGCTTTAATATTAGTATTAATCATTTCTAATTCTGTGTTAAGATCTAATTCAGTGAAATTACCACACGCTCCAAAACCTGCATTATTAATTAATATATCTATATCTTCATTTTTACATAATATATATAATTCTTTTAACTTGGATTCATTAGATAAATCAGCCACTATTACTTTTACATTAGTCTTAATATCTTTTTGCATCTCTTGTAATTTATCTTTACTTCTAGCAACTAATATTAAATCATAGCCTAAATCAGCTAAATAGTAGGCCATATCTTTTCCTATTCCAGAAGATGCACCTGTAATTAAAGCTTTCATATTATCATCTCCAATTCAATTATATCATATAATTTCGATATTTTAGTTATTTAAAATAGTTCCTAATAACTTTTTATCATTATCTGTTACTTCAGACATTGACTTAGCTTTAGATATATCTACTTTAGGTATTTCTTTATCTAATTCTATTTTATTTTTACTAGAAATATTTAATTTTAAACTATCTAAATCTATATTGATATTTATACTATTAGAATAGTTCTTACCTTTTGGAGTAATTTTATAATAAAATGATCCTATATTAGACTTATTATAATCCGTCAAATTTAGATTTATTTCATTATCAGTATATTTTCCTTTACCATAGAACAAACCATCTAAAAATAGGCTTATTTCACCAGAATTAAGGGTTATATATGATTCAGAGTTATCTTCAATATACTTAAAAGAAACATAATCTTTATATTTAAATATTTCATATTTAGAATCTATATTATCAAATTCATTTAAAATAGGTTTTCCTTTATATAAATAAATACTATATTTATATACTA
>CACYBN010000165.1 GCA_902772675.1 uncultured Erysipelotrichaceae bacterium | reverse complement strand
GCATCTGGTTTAGATGAAAAAATAATTAGTGGATCTGCTAAATGGAATGAAAGATATGGTAATAAAGTAGAAATATTAGATGAGTATGGAAGAAGACTTGTTTATGCTCATTTAAGAGAGTGTTTAGTAGAAGTAGGAGATTTAGTTAATCAAGGAGATATAATTGCTAAATCAGGATGTTCTGGTGGTTCTAGAGTGCCTCATTTGCACTTTGAAGTTAGAAAAACTAATACAGTTCATTCAGGAGAAGAAAATACTATAAATCCTTTAGATATACTTCCATATAGAGATTTAGATAGTTTAGAAAAACATTTTGATGAAGAACCTTATAGTGAAGTATGGGAAATATTCTTAGAACAACCATGGGGTTTAAGTGATATAGATATTCCATATGCAAAATGTAAAAATTTAATAAGATAATAAAAAAAATGATATAATTATAAATAGTAGGAGGAAATATGAAAAAGAATATGAAACCAGTTTATTTAACAGGAAACAAAGGAAAGTTTGAAGAAGCTCAACATTTATTTAAAGAAAAATATGGATTTGATATAGATATCAAAACACCAGATTTTGAAATATTAGAGATTCAAGCTAAAGATTGTAAAGATGTAGTAGCATTCAGTGTTAAATATGCTGCTGATAAGTTAGGAAGACCTTGTATAAAATCTGATTCAGGATTATATATCGATGCTTTAGGTGGATTACCAGGACCTTACAATGCTTATTTTGATAAACAAATAGGGGTAGAAAAGTTCTTAGAAATGTTTAAGAATGAAGAAAATAGAAAAGCTAGATTAGAAGATACTTTTGCTTATTGTGAACCAGGCGGAGAACCAGTTGTATTTGCAGGTGGTGGAACTGGTACAATTAGTAAAGAAGCAAGAGGAAATTTAGGTAGATGGCATGATAAATTCTATATACCTGATGGAGAAACTAAAACTTTAAGTGAATTACGTGAAGAAGATAGAGACTATGAAGCAAAATTCTGGGGAACTGCTAAATTTGATTTTGCTGAATGGTATAAGAATAAAATAGAAAACGAAAAATAGTAAATAAAGAGTTATCAATGATAACTCTTTATCAATTTATTTATATCGATAATTATGATAAAATAATAATGATTGAGGTGTTAATATGAGTGAAATTATTAAGACTAATGGATTAGGTAGTTTAGTAGTTATATCAGGTCCATCTGGAGTTGGAAAAGATACAATTGTTAATGAATATATTAAAAGTCATTCTAATGCTTGGATAAGTATTTCTATGACATCACGTGATATAAGACCTGGAGAAGAAGATGGAAAAGATTATTATTTTGTTTCTAATGAAGAATTTGAACAAAAAATAGAAGAAGGATATTTCTTAGAATATGCAGGTTATGTAGGAAAGTATTATGGTACTCCAAAAGAGTTTATAAATGAGAAATTAAAAGCAGGTATTGATGTATTTTTAGTAATAGAAATACAAGGAGCTATGCAAATAAAAGAATTAATACCAGAAGCTATATTTATATTTTTATTACCTCCAAGCTTAAAAGCTTTAAAATCTAGATTAACTAAAAGAGGAACTGATTCTAAAGAAAAGATAATGGAAAGATTTAAAACTGCATATAGAGAAATGAATGAAGTAACTAAATATAACTATGTAGTAATAAATGATGAGATAGAATCTACTGTTAAGAAGATAGAAGCTATATTAATATCTGAAAAGTGTAGAGCAGATCGTATCGAAGAAGTATTCTTAAATACTGAAGAAGAATATATGCATGAGATGTTATTATCAGATAAAGATATGTTAAACAAGGTAGTAGAAGTAAAAGAAGATATGTAAATTTACAATATCTTCTTTTGTTTCCAGTTAAATGAAAGTTATTTTTATGATAAAGTAGAATAGAGGTGGAATGTATGAAGAAAAGAATATTATTTTTATCTATATGTTTAATAATATTTTTGATATGTGATAAAGTATCAGCAATCTCTATGAGTTTTGGTATTTCAACTATGCCTGAAGCTACTGTAAAAGGAGAATTTGTAGTTACTAAAGTATCTATATCTGATACAAGTTCACCATCTTTTACATTCTTATTTGATAATACTGATAATTTAGAATTAGTAGGTTTCTTAGATGGTGGTAATGGTAGTTGTTCATTCCGTCAAAAAGATTCTAATTTTAATAGACAAAGTATCTATTGTATTGGTTCTAAACCGGGAGTAGTTACTTATCCAGTATTTTGGATTAAAAAAGATTTAAATAGTAGTGATGTTTTAGATGCTGAAGTTCATGAAGGTGCAAATCAAGCTAGTGGTGCTAGAGGGAAAGTAACTGTATCTGCTAAAGCTAAAATAGTACAAGCATCTAGTATTGATTTAGTAAGTACTAAAACTACTTTATTAGTAAATGAAACTGCTCAATTAACTGCTACTGTATCCCCTGATAATACTACTGATAAAACTGTAACTTTTACATCTAGTAATCCTAGTGTGGTATCAGTAGATAATAATGGATTAATAACTGCTGTTAGCGCAGGTTCATCAACAATAACAGCTAATTGTGGTAGTGCTGTTAAAAGTATAGAAATAACTGTAGAAAATGAAGTTATCGATTTAAAAGATTTATCTTTAAGTAAAGAAGAATTAGAAATGAAAGTAGGGGATAAAGAAACTATTACTTATACTTTAGATCCTACTAATGCTACTGTAGATTCTTCTAAAGTTACATATACGTCAAATGATGAATCAGTAGTTATTATTGATAGAAATAATAAAATAATAGCAGTAGGAGCAGGAGAAGCTAAAGTAACAGTATCAATTGGTTCTATATCTAAATCTTTAAAAGTAAAAGTAACTGCAGAAGAAGTAAAAGAATCTAAGAATAATTCATCTTTATTAGCTATTATAATTACTGCGGTAGTTACTTTTGGTTTAACTGTATTAGGTCTATTTATTAAGAGAATAATTGATTCAAGACATGATGATATGAATGATAATTCATCATCAAGTAATAGTGAAGATAATTATATATATCCAGATCATGATCCAGGATATAATAAATTTATGTAAATAAAAAGATTAGTTTAAACTAATCTTTTTTTATTTCAAAATAGAAAGTACTACCTTCATCTTTTTTAGATTTAATACCATATTTATATGAATGTTGTTCTAATATATTTTTTACTATAGATAGTCCTAAACCAGTACCAACTACATTTCTTTTATGATTTTTTTCATTCTTATAGTATTTATCCCAAATATGATCTATATCTTGAGGATCTATTCCTTTACCATGATCTTGGATTTCTATTCTAATACACTCTTTTTTCTCAATTACATTAACTATTATTTTTTTATCTTGACCAGCATAGTTAATAGCATTTCCAATAAGATTATATATTACTTGTTCTATTTTTTTCTTATCTGCAGAAATTATTATTTCGTCTTTTTCATGATTGAAGATAAAATGATATTTTTCTTTTTGTCTAAATATATCAAATCTATTAATAATACTATTTATCGTAGATATTAGATCAAATTCTTCTATAGTTAATCCTTCTATATTAGATTGAATCTTAGATAAATCTAAAATATCACTTATTAAAAGATTTAATCTATCTACTTCTTCAATTATTACATTTAAATTTTCTTCGCGTTTAACATCATCTTTATAGGTTATATCTCTTACCATTTCTGAATATGCTTTAATCATTGTTAATGGTGTTTTTAAATCATGTGATACATTTGCTATTAAATCTTTTCTTAAATCATCTGTTTTCTTTAATTCTTCTTTGGCATAATTTAAAGTATTAGATAATTCATTTATTTCAGATATATCAGAATTAGGAAATATTACTGAATAATCACCTTTAGCCATATCACTAGCAGATTTATTAAGTTTAGATATAGGATTAGATAATCTATTAGATATGAAATAAGCAATTATACTAGATAATAATATTACTATAATAGTAACTATAATTAATTGTTTTTGTAATATTGTAATAGTGGAATCTATTGGTACTATAGAGGTATTTAAGAAAGCATAAACTCCATCATCTATTTTAACACCAAAAATAATAGCTTCTAATTTATCTGGAGATTCCAATTTATAAATAATAGTATCTTCATTTGAATTAATAAATTCATTTTTATAAGTATTTAATTCTTTATTTCTAAAAATACAAGATCTATTCATATTAGATGAATAACTCATTTCTATTTCATTGCCATAAAGTTCAATACATATACCATTTTTCATACTAATATTTTCAAGCGACTCATAAAATGCAGATTCATCATCTTTATATTTTTCATATAAAGTTTTAATTTCTGTTGCTTTAGATTTTACTTCTTTAGTTTTATACCATTCATAGAATTGGTCTATCAATATTACTTGAAAGAACCAAAGAAATACTAAAATGAGAATAGAGAATACAATTAAATAGTTCCATATACGGAACATTAGACTTTTTTTATTTAATTTCAAATTTATATCCCAATCCACGAACTGTTTTTATTAAATCTCTATATTCTCCTAAACTGTTTCTAAGCATCTTAATATGAGTATCTACTGTTCTATCATCTCCGAAGAAATCATATCCCCATATTTTATTTAATAGGGTATCTCTAGATATAGCAACTTTTTGATTTTGTATAAAATAAGTTAATATTTCAAAAGCTTTTGGTGTTAAAGTTATTTCTTCATTATCTATTTTTACTGTATGTCCAACAAAGTCTACTTCTAGAGTTTTATATACAAATTTATCTTCTAGTTCATCTTTTTGATTTCTTCTTGTAACAGCTTTAATACGAGCTATTAATTCTTTAGGAGAAAAAGGTTTAGCTAAATAATCATCTACTCCTAATTCAAAACCAAATAATTTATCATATTCTTCTGATCTAGCAGATAATATAATAGTAGGTATTTTCTTAATCTTTTTAATTTCTCTATAAGTAGAGTAACCATCTAATTTAGGCATCATTATATCTAATACGATGACATCTATATCATTGTTTTCTATTATTTCGATAGCTTTAAGTCCATTTTCAGCTTCATATACTTCATATTTTTCTATTTCAGCATATTCTTTAATTACATTTCTTATTAATTCTTCGTCGTCTACGATAAGTACTTTCATATTATCTCCCTCCAAATTAATTATATACTAAATATTGTGATATTTATGTGAAAAAAAGAAGAATTTGTTATGCAAATTCTTCATATATTAAAACTTTTTCTTTGTTTTCATCCTTAGAATAATCTATTTGAGTAGAGAATTCTAAAGCTTTGGTTTGTTGTCTTGCAAGTTCTTGTTCAACAGTAAATATATTATGTAACATTTCAGCATATTCAGGAATATAATCTTTATATTCAGAAAATTGTTTATCAAAAAGATCTTTTATATAACTAATTTGATCTAATGCATCTGAAATATTATCAAGAGCTTTATTAATTTGATCTTTTGAATCATTTAATTCAGTAGTGTAATCATCTAGTGATGGAGTAACTATTTCTCTACGTCTTTCTTCAACAGGGAAAGCATTAAGCATTAAATGAGCTGCATAAGCAAATAATCCTGCTCTAAATAAAGTACCAGTTGGAGTTCTAGGTATCATAGATGTTGCAGCTAAGGATAGAGTAGCTCTCATAATTCTATTTAAATTAGGAACTATTTGTCTAGTTACTTGTACTTGTCTATCTATTGTAACAGTAGATGATTCTACTTTTCTTTTTAAATCTTCAACTATTCTATTAATTTGATTATTATATTTTTCTATTTCATAATTTACTTTTTCTATATCGGTATATTGATCTTGTAATTTAATAAATTCATCATCTCTAATAGAATATTCATCTATTTTATTATCGACACTTTCTTTAACAGTATCTTTTTCTTTTTCAACTTCAATAATACTATTAATAAGTTCTATAAAGTTTTTTATTTCTATTATTTCAGTAAATGATTCATCAATATTACCATCTTTAGCGTTATCTACGTATTCTCTAATAGATATTTCTATATCTTTACTATTATTTATAAAAGTTAAATCTCTTAATGTTAGTTTAGTATATGCTTTATCATATTTCTTTTTTAATTCTTCGAATCTTCTTATCAATTCTTCTAATTCTCTTTTAATTCTTTCAATATTATCGAGTAAGAACTCATTTTTCTCTTTATCTTGTAATACTTCTATTTTATATTTAATATCATCTAATTCAGCTTTATCATCGTTTAATAATTGATTTATTTCTTCTAATATAGATACTTGTACTAGTTCAGGTCTTTCTATTTTAGTTTCAGCTATTTCAGTTATTTCATTAATAGGTTTAGTATCTGGAAAGAACTTAGTACTTGTTTCTTCATGTTGTTTTTTATTTTCTTCTTTTATAGTTTCTACTATTTCTTCAGCTACAAATAATGATGGCTGTGGAGTAGTGGAATCAATTCTTTTAGAATTATCTACTGGTATATTAGTAATTATTTCTTCTATTTCTTTAGAATGATCTACATATTGTTGAGTTATCTTTTGAGGTCTTTCTACTATTTCAACTGTTTTTTCTGTAGGAGTAACACTAATAGTTACATCTGTATCTCCTATTTGTACATGTTCTTTTATATTTTCAGGTAATTCAACTTTAGTATCATTATCAGGCAAAGAAAAAGGAGTAGGTGTAGAAACAACTTCTTGAGTAGTAATAGTTTGAGGTTCAGGAATATTTTTTTGTTTTTCTACTTGTTCTGCTTTTTCAACCTTTTCTTTTTTTTCTTGTTCTTCAATTTCTTCAGCTTTTTGTCTTGCTTGTTCATTGAATAACCATGAAATAATTCTTTCTCTGTTACCACCTTTAGCTTGTTTCATATTTCCAACTCCTAATAATATTATTTATAAAGTTCAGTTTTTAATAAATCTAGATTTTCATTCATTATAGTAATATAGTTCTTTTTACTATCTCTTTGAAGATCAGTAATTGAATCTAATCTATAAAGAGTTACAGGTTTTAATTTATAATTAGTTATTAAATTTTGAATATTATCATTTATATCATGTTGATTAAATATATAGATATTTTTAATTGTTCCATTAGCAATTAATTTTCTTACTTCTAGATAAGTTTTTTCTAATGCTTCATCATTTAAAACAATTACATTTAAATTATATTTTTCTAAATATTTAAGTGATTCATTACCAACTACAATAGTTTTATAATCAGCATTTTCTGCACTTACTTTATAGCTAGCATCTAATTCAGAAATAGATACTTTTAATTTATTATAGTTTTTATCAATTTCTTCGATTAATAATTTATTAGTTACATATTCTTCTAAACCGTTCTTAATATTTTTAGCCATCATTAACATATTAGATGGATCTAACCATAATTCTTCAGTACCATATATTTTTTTCATACCTTTAGTAGAATCTATTAATAATAATTCTTTATTTCTATTACTTAATTCTAAAGCTATATCACTAGCATTAGATCCATTGTAGACAAATAAATCTTTAGAACTATACATCTTATATTGTTTTTCATTAAATTCATATTCATCAATAGTTTCTCCATCAGGGAAGATATTTTCTACTTTAGAATTATCTCCATATAAACTATCTACTAAAAATTCTGTTGGATATGAAGAAGTAATAATATTAATATTTTGCATATTATCTTTTTTAACACACCCTGTAGTTAGAAAAAACATAGTAAAAATGACTATTAATAATAAATAAATTCTTTTCATAAATTAATCTCCTAATCTTATTTAATTCTACTATTAATTAGTGTTTTTTTCAATAAATATTTGTTATAATTAAATAGGTGATTAAGATGGAAGAGTTATTTAATAAGTTAGGAGTAAAACCAAATAATTTGAAATTATATAATACAGCTTTTTCTCATTCTTCTTATGTAAATGAAAATAATTTAAAAGCAGATTATGAAAGATTAGAGTTTCTAGGAGATGCAGTATTAGAATTAATATCTAGTGATTATTTATATAATAATATGAATGTAGAAGAAGGGGATATGACTAAGATTAGAGCAAGTTATGTATGTGAGAATGCATGTTATCAATATGCTTATGATTTAGGATTTAGTAAATATATTAAAGTAGGTCATGGAGAAGAAGAAGATGGTGGTAAATACAAGAAAGTTATATTAGCAGATATATTTGAAGCTTTTATAGGTGCTATGTATTTAGATCAAGGTTTTATAAAAACTAAAGAAGTAATAAGTAAAGTAATTGTTCCATATATAGAAAATCCTAAAATAATATTTTTTAGTGATTATAAAAGTGTTCTTCAAGAATATACTCAAACAGATAAGAGAAGCTTAAAATATGTTTTAGTAGATGAAGAAGGACCTTCTCATGATAAAACATTTACTACTGTTGTTATGATAGATGATATTACATATGGCAAAGGAATAGGAAGTAGTAAAAAAGAAAGTGAACAAGAAGCAGCAAAAGATGCTTTGAATAGATTAGCAATAAAAAATGATAAATAGGGTGATTACATGAAAGGAAAGACTTTTGAGGAATGGTTAAACGAATTTGTAGATAAATTTTATAATGACTTAGAAGATGGAAAAGTAAAGGGTTTTGAATATAGACCTGATCAAAGAACAATGTCTTTAAATGTAATGAGTAGTTTATTAGATAAAGATATATCTGTTCAAGAAGCAGGTGTTGGTTCTGGTAAATCATGGGGGTATTTAGTACCTTTATTAGGTGCATATATTCATGAACATGGTAAATATGGAAAATATCCAGGATTTATTATTTCTACTTCTTCAATAGCTTTACAAGAGCAATTAGTAAAAGAAATAGAAGCATTAAGTAAAATGTTTGGAGTAGAAATACCAGTAACAGTAGCTAAAGGAAAGAATAATTATGTATGTCCAAGAAGATTGGAATCATATTTAGACAGTACTCCAAATACTCCTGAAAAAGAAGAAATAATGAGAATTATTGTAGATGAAAAAGGTTATGATAAAAATAGTTTTGGTAGTATTAGTTCTAAAACATGGGAGAAAATTAATGTAAGTAATCTTAATTGTAGAGATTGTCGTTTCTATGAGAGTTGTCCTTATCAATTACAAAGAAGATCATGGATTAGACCTGGAACTAATATAATTACTAATCATGATATGTTACTTGAAAATTTAAAAAGAGCAGGTCAATCTAATAATGGAAGTGTACTTCATAAACCATCATATATTGTATTTGATGAAGCTCATTCTTTAGAAGAAAAATTTATAAGTACATTTCAAGTAATTCTAGATAGAAAAAATATAAACCAAATGTTTAGTGAATTTAGTGATTTAGTAGGTAGAAGTGATATTTCTAGTTTAATAACTCATTTAAATAATATATTTAAATTTGCTAGTATAAGTTCTCAAACATTAATATCTAAAGATAAGGCTGATAGAATAGAAACAGGAGAAGAAAGAAGATATCCATTTAGTGTAGGTAAAAAAATGAAAGAAGAATTACATGAATTCAATGTAGAATTAAATACATTCTTTGGATATATTCAAAACTTACCATTTTCTAATGAACAAAGAAAAGCTCGTAATAAATTATTAGATTATAGAGATTTATTTATAGATTTAGAAAGAGGAGTAGAAAATAGAGAAAATGTCTTTTGGGTTAATTTCTTACCAGGAAAGAAACCAAGAATTACTATTGGAGCTGTAAGTAAGAATTTATCAAAACAAGCTGCTAGATTATTAAGTGATCCTGCTTATGGTAAATTATTTACTTCTGCTACTTTAAGTACAGGTAGTGGAGATTCTAGTTATTTTATGGATGGATTAGGACTTAAACCAGCTAGTTTTAAAGGAATAAGCATAACAGATGAATATCCAATAGAATCTCCATTTGATTATGATAATAATTCAATGTTATATCTATCAGATGCTGTATCTAATCCTAGAAGTGATAATCATGAAGAATATCTAGATGAATTAGCAGAAGAAGTAGATAGATTAATGAAAGTCAGTCATGGTAAAAGTTTAGTATTATTTACTTCAAAAGCAGATATGAGAGCAGTATATGATAGAGTTAAGAAAAAAGAACATGATTTTAATATCATGATTCAAAATGATAATAATAGTGATTTATCTAAACAAGAGTTTAAGAGTGATACTTCATCTTGTCTATTTTCAACAGGTTTCTGGGAAGGCATTGATATAAAAGGAGAAAGTTTAGAGCATGTAATAATTACTAAACTTCCATTTCCTGTATTAGATCCGGTTACTGAAAGTAAAGCACAAGCTTCAGGTGGAGGTCAAAATGGTTTCTCTGCTGTATATTTACCTAGTATGTTGATTAAATTAAAACAAGGAGCAGGTAGATTAATAAGAGGAGCAGATGATATTGGAGTAGTTAGTATATTAGATTCTAGAGTTAAAACTAATGGATATTTTAAATCAATTAGGGAAACACTCCCTTTTAGTAATATTACTAGTAATATAAAAGAAGTAGAATCATTCGTAGCTACTAAAGATGAACAAAGAAAAAAATAAGATTTCATATCTTATTTTTTGTTTATACTAAAATTGACTTTTATATCTATTTGTAGTACTATAAAAACTAATTTTAGGGGGATTTATATGGATATATTTGTAATCTTATTTCAAGTAATTTTTGCTATTCCATTATTTTTTATATTAAATTATTTCAATAAAAAAGATATTAGTTTTATAGAAAAGATTACTATTCCAACAATATATATATTAGTATTATCTGCTATAAGTACTGAAATTAAAGATAATATATTTTTAATAGTAATATTTGAAATAATAATAAGAGAATTATATAACAATTATATTTCTAATAAAAATGTATTAGTAAATAAAAAAGAAGTATTATTTAAGTATTTATTTAGTATTTTAATAGCTATATTTATATATGATTATTATATTGATACAGTTCAATTTGTATTTCCAAAAGCAGAAGAATTTAGACCATTCTTATGGTTCTTAGTTATATTATTTATTTATTGTTTATTAAAAGATAATATAAAATTTAAAAAGATAGATACTAAAGAAAAATTTATAATAAGAAAAAAAGAATATGTAGTAGTAGAATATGCTAAATTTAAAAATAATTATTATAAATTAGTAAAGTCTAAAAATAGTGATATAAATACTTTAATATATTCTATTATGATATATGAGAATTATAAGAATCCAAAATTAGTAAGAGAAATAAGAGTATTTACTGATAGAGTATTTAATAAGAAAAGTAGATCTGGAATAATGCAAATAGATAGTGATAAAGTATTAACAGATGAAGATAGTATTAAATACGTAGTTAAAGATTTTGAAAAGAAATATTCAAAATCAAAAAGTAAATCTTTAGTAGAAGATATTCTTAATAATGAATATAATGATCAAGAGAGCATAGAAAATATATTAGATATATATAAAGAAATAAAAGAGTTCGAGAATAAATAGAACTCTTTTTTATTAATTTATCTATTGTAAAAGGATTTTTTTTATGTTATTATTAAGTAGTCATGGCGATGTAGCTCAGCTGGCTAGAGCGTCCGGTTCATACCCGGAAGGTCGGGGGTTCGATCCCCTCCGTCGCTACCAAGAGGAATTTTGCTCGAACTTTATAGTTTGGGTTTGATAAATAACTAATTCAGAAATGGATTAGTTTTTTTGTTGTTAAAAACTATCCTAAAGGAAAGGATGGTATTATGGTAAATATTATTAAAGAAGAATTACCTGTTGAAGAATCATTAAGAAAGAAATTAGAACTTATATGTGAGTTTGCTAAGACAACACCAACAATTATTAATGGAAACATAAGGAAGATAGATTGAACTAATTTAACTTATATTGAACTAAATAGAATTATTATCAAGGATAAAACTTTCTTGATATTTAATTATTCTAAAGAAGTCTTTATTGAGAATTTATCTAATAGAATAAAACTATCTAAATACTATGTATTTCCTAATCAGGGAATTGACAAATCTTAAAAAATAATATTATATATAACCAATGAAGGAGTTTTTTTATGAAATTTGTAAAAATAGACGGAGTTCAATATATTGTTCTTGAAGAAAATGATAAAATTTGTATTACTACACCAGCTGCATTAAGTCAAAAACAAAAATTAGAATTTAAAAGTAATGGTGAGGTATTAGAATTTTTTGGTAATTCTTCTGTTGTTAGTTCTATTCGTGGACATGGAATGCTTGAAAAAGTATATATACCCCCAGTTATATCATCAGAAGAAATTATTAAAAAATGTGATGAATGGCTTGATATGTTTAAGGAAGTTCATGATGCATTTAAAAAATTAGTTTTAACAGATAAATATAGAAAGCAAAATGTAGTTATGAAATTATATTTCTCAACTTTTTTCTCATCTACTGATAGGAATGATAAGGGAAGAAGCATTGATTTAGATTTAAAACAATTTGGTACAACTCTTAAAGAAGGTGTGACTATTTCAATTGATGAATCAAATGAAGATGTATATTCATATTTAGTTGCTAGTGTTTTAGATTATTATGTATCACAAAATCTTGGAGGTCAACAAATTGATTTAATGTATTCCACTAACACTTTATATTCTAATGAAAAGCATGAAAGAGGTACACCTGCTCCAATACAAGCAGAGTTAAGTTCACTAACTGAATCATCAAAATACTATAATATAGTTACTAGTATACTAGGAAATCATAATGTAGGTGAATCATCAGAACAACTAATTGCTAATTTAAGAAATAGAATTTCTAATCAACAAATTGGTGATAGAATGGAT
>CACYBN010000164.1 GCA_902772675.1 uncultured Erysipelotrichaceae bacterium | reverse complement strand
CCAAAATTTTAAAATTGAGGAAACTCAGTTCTTTTTGTCGTGATTATAATATCATATTTTTTTATATTTGACAAAACTTAGATAATCGTAAAAAAGACAAGTTTTATCTTGTCTTTAACTCCAATGATTTAATTTTATCTCTTTGTAAGTTATTCTCACTCATAATAAATCCACCTGAATAGTTACTTCCTCCATCATGGAAAAATCTTTTATCCCTTGAAGGATCTATAACACTTACTTTTACTGTTCTAACTCCTGCTCTATAAAATTCTTTTACAAATTTTTTAGAATCAATACTAGATGGTCCAACAAAACCAACTATATCTTGTAAATAAGAATGGTACTCATCTTGTAATAAATCTACTAATTGTCCTGGAACATCATCTAAATAGATTAAATCTGTTACAAGTTTACAAGCTAATATTTCTTGTTCTTTATCATAAGTCATAATAACTGGCAAACTTCTAACATATGAACCTATCATAATATCTGGAGTATCTTTAGTAACTACTAAAATATCTCCTGGAATATCGACCATTCCTTTTGGTTTAGTTTCTAAAAATTCTTTGGTAATTTCAAATGGAGTTTTCTTATAATTAGGATCAGTTACAAACATATTTGTACCATGTACTCCGTATCCAGCAGCAAAATTCATTCTATTAGCAATTACTTGTCCATTAATAATATGACGAGGAGTTTCTGGTTTGTAATACAATGAACTAGGACTCATATTACCATTTAATTTTCCTGATTCAACTAGTTGTAGATTTCCATATCTAAAATTAATTATTTTTTCCATAAAACCCTCCTTCAAATAACTTTGATAATTATATCATAATTTCTATTTTTAATCAAAAAAAGGCCTAAGCCTTTTCTTTTTCTACTCTTTCTTTTAAATATTTAAGAGCTTCTTCTTCATCATTGAAATAAATAGTTCCAGTTTTTAATTTTTCATAAGTTTCATTTCCTTTTCCTAGAATTAAAACCATATCATTTTCTTCAGCCATATAAATAGCTTTTTTAATAGCTTCACTTCTATCTATAACAATTTCATATTTAGATTTATCTTCGATATCTTTAACTATCATATCACATATTTCTTTAGGATCTTCACTTCTAGGATCCTCATAACAGAAAATAGCATAACTTGCATTATCACAAACTGTTTTACCTACAACTGGTCTTTTTAAGAAATCTCTTTCTCCAGCTTGTCCTATAACTACTATACTTCTATTAATATTTAAAGTATGAACAAATCTTAATAGATTACTAATTCCATTTGGAGTATGTGCATAATCTACCATAACAGTAAAGTTTTGTCCTAAATTAGGTAATAAATCTAATCTACCAGATATTTTTATATCTTTAATACGTTCTACTATTTCATCCATTTTATATCCTAATTTAAGAACTACTAATAAAGCTCCTGCTAAATTATAGACATTAAAATCTCCTTGTAATGGACTATTAATAGAATAATCTTTACCTTCATAAGTATAAATAATATCAGTATGATCTGGATATACAGTAAAATCTTTAATAATTAAATCAGCTTTTTCATTTTTACCATAAGTATATACATTACCATGAGTACATTTTAATACATCTTCATAATGACTATCATCAATATTTAAAACACTTATACCATCTTTAGCAATTCTTTTAAATTGCATACATTTACATTCTAAATAATTTTCAAAAGTTCCATGAATATTTAAATGTTCAGAAGTAATATTAGTAATTACACCAGCACTATAAGTAACATGATCTAATCTATGTCTAAAATATGCTTCACTAGAAGTTTCCATTACACAATATTTACATCCAGCATCAACAAATTCATCAAAATACATATATAATTTATCTACGTCTGGAGTAGTATTATTAGTATCTCTAGTAAATTTACCACATGTTCTTCCATTAGTACCTATATAACCACAGTTATCACTACCTATTAAAGTTTGAATAATTGTAGCAGTACTAGTCTTACCATCAGTTCCACCTACACTTATTAAAGTAAGTTTTTCATCAGGTCTATCATAGAAATCTCTACATATATATGGAAGAATAGCGTTAGTATCCTCTACTTTAACTACAGGGACACTCTTCTTGCCAACATCTTTACTAACTAAAATAGCACTAGCTCCATGCTCAATAGCATCATCTATATAATCATGTCTATCAGCAGTTACTCCCATAGTACATACAAATAAATCTCCAGGTTCACATTCTTTAGAATTAATTTTAATACCAGTTATTTCTGTATTGAAGTTACAATCAACTAAATCTCTAAGTCTTTTCATTCTTACACCTCTATTTAAAGTATACATCATAAGAATGTAAAAAAAAACCAATTAGTTGAATTTAAAACTAAAAAAGAGTATCCTTATTAGAGGAGGCTTATATGAAAGTAGCATTAATAGAAGCAAATACAGACTTAGGTGTTAAAGTAGACGGAGCCAACTTAGGACCTCATGTATTATCAGAACACTTTAAAAATAAATATGATATAAAAGTAGTAAATAAACCAAATATTCCAAAAGAAAGAGAACGTAAAAATAGAAAGAAAAACCTTGAAGGAGTTAATATTTTTGATGAAGAACTATATAATTTAGTATTATCATTAAAAAGAGAAAACATCTTTCCATTAACTCTAGGAGGAGATCATACAATAGCTATAGCTTCTGCTTTAGCAAGTATTAAACATGAAGATTCTTTAGGAGTTATATGGGTTGATGCACATGCTGACTATAATACTTTTGAAACTACTATTACAGGAAATTTACATGGATTACCATTAGCTGCTAATAATGGTAGATGTAAAGAATTAACTAAATTCCATGATGGTAATTATTATAAAAATATTAATACAGTTATTGTAGGTGGTAGAGATATTGATGACTGGGAACTACCTAATTTATTAAAAGATAATATCAAAGTATTCTCTACTGATGATATACATAAATATGGAGCTAAAGAAATAATGAGACAAGCTTTTGAACTAGCCACTAAAAATACTAATGGAGTTCATATAAGCTATGATTTAGATGTAATAGATCCCCTACTTGCTCCTGGAGTTAGTGTTCCAGCAGTATCTGGTATATCTGTAGATGAAGCTTATGAAATAGCTGACTATATTATAGAAAATAAAGATCAAGTAAAATCATTAGATTTAGTTGAATATAATCCAACTAGAGATATAAATCATGTAACTGAATATATCGCAGTAAATATTATTGAAAAAATCGCAGATAATTTTAGTAAAAAATAAAAAAGAGATTATATCTCTTTTTTTATTGGAACTTTTCTAAGAATTTTCTACTTTTTAAATATAAACCTGAATATGTATCGTAATAATCATCTAAGAATTCAGTTATTTCATCTACTGTAGTACTAGTTAAATCTAATTTAGTTATTTTACTAATATCTACATAATATAACATTCTTAATACTTTAATACTTTTCATACTATATATCTTTTCATTGGTATAACAGTCTTTACAAATATAACCACCACTACTAGTAGAAAAAGTAATAATATCATCACTATTACCACAGATACTACATCCATCTAAATTAAATCCTATTCCAAGATAATCTAATAGTTTTACTTCTACTATATCGGAAATTATTAAAGGATTAAGACCATCTTCTATCTTTTCTAAAGCAGATATAAATATATCATATATTTCTTCATCTGGATTTTGCTTATATGTTTGTGTAACTAATTCCATTAAAAAAGTAGCATATCCTATCTTAGAAATATCAGTTAAAATATTTTTATAATATTTTTTTATATCACAACTAATCAATGTAGATAATCCATTCTCTTTATAATAGATATTAAAATCACCATATACTAATTTACTTGAAACAACTCTAAGTTTACTTTTAACTTTTCTACATCCTTTAGACATTACACCAATAATACCATATTCTTTGGTAAGAATATTTAATATCTTACTAGATTCACTATAGTTAGTATCTGATATAACTATTCCTTCTACTTTTTTTATTTCTGCCATATTATCACCTAATACTATTATTAAAAAGAAAGTATATTACTTCCTTTTTATTTTAATTCATCAGTTAATCCAAATTCTACTAAGTATTTTTCTCTATCTCTCCAGCTCTCTATAGTTTTAACATGTGTTTCTAAAAATACTTGTTTACCTAAAAATTCTTCAATATCTTTTCTAGATTCAATACCTACTCTTTTAATTAAAGAACCATTTTTACCAATAATAATCTTCTTAAGATTATCTCTATCAACTATTATTAATACACTTATATCAATAATATTACCTTTATCCTTATAAGATTCTACTAAACAATTAACTGTATGAGGAACTTCATCATGTGTTAAATGTAATATCTTTTCTCTTACAAATTCTGCTATTAAGAAGTTTCTACTTACATTAGTAATTACATCATCAGAATAATATTTAATATCTTCTTTAAGATATTTCTTAATAGTATTAATTAAGTCTACTACATTATCCCCTTTTAAAGCAGATATAGGTATAACTTCACTAAATGTATATTCTTTAGTTATTTCACTAATCATTGGTAATAATTCATCTTTTTTAATCTTATCTATTTTATTTAGTAAAAGAAAAGTTGTTTTATTAGATTCTTTTATTTTATCTAATATAAATCTATCTCCTTTACCAAATCCACTCTCACAATCTATTAAAAAAAGGATTATATCTTCATCAAAAGTAATATATGCTTTTTGATTCAAATATGATCCCAATTTATTTTGTGGTTTACTAATGCCTGGAGTATCTATAAAAATTATTTGGGAATCATCATCATTGTATATACCTTCAATTATATTTCTCGTTGTACCAGAAACATTTGAAGTGATAGCAATCTTTCTTTCTAATAAACTATTTAAAAGAGTACTTTTACCTACATTAGGTCTTCCAACTATACTGACAAATCCACTTTTCATATTTCCTCCTAGTAATTAAATACTGATGAGTATAAATTATCTACACGAAGAGTAATACTTTCTCCAAATAGATTCATACATACTACATCACAATCATCATCAAAGAATTCTGCTATGACTGCTCTATCAATATATTTTAAATCTGATATTCTTTCTCCACCAACCATAACATAAATCTTTTCAAAATCTCCTTTTTTATATCCAGCTGTTATTGCTTGACCAATAGCTGCTTGTTCAGCATATATAGCATCTCTAAATACGGAATTTTTAACATTTACTCCAGAAAATTCGGTTCCATCTTTCATAACTACTATTGAAGTAAAATGAAGAGAATCTTCTGGTACTACTGCATATTGCATTAATTTAACTAACTTTTTACGATATACTTCATCACTCATATTAAACACCTCATACTAAGTCACTTTCATCAAATGGATGTGGACATAATGTACCTACATCGTAGATAACAACATCACCTTTTTTATCATAACAAATTACAGGTACTTTATTCTCTATTAACTCATTAATAACTTGTCTACATAAAAAGCAAGGTGTTGAAGGTTTATCTCCATCAGTCATAACATATAATAAAGCAAAATCTCCTTTCTTATATCCATGACTAATTGCATTAGCAATAGCATTTTGTTCAGCACATATACCATCTCTAAATGATGGATTCTCTACATTAACTCCTTCAAACATTTCTCCATCTTTCATAATTACAATAGAACTAGTATGATATCCAGTAATTGGAACATAACTATTCTTTTGAAGTGCTAGTAATTTTTCAATCATAAAAATTCCTCCTAGTATCAAACAAATAACATATATAACTTTGGTATAAAAATGATTAATCCTATAACTGCAGATGTAACAGCTATAACAAGAACTGCACCACTAGATGCATCTTTTATCATACCTGCTAAAGGATCTTCATGTGGTTCAACCATATCTACAATCATTTCTACAACAGTATTTATAAGTTCAAACGCTAAAACCAACCCTATTAATAAAATACATACTATTACTTCCATTTTAGATAATTCTAAAATATAAGAAAATAACAATACTAATACTGCTACTAGTAAATGTATCTTAAAATTAATTTCTACACTGTAAGTGTAAATAATACCATTTAAGGCATTCCTAAAAGTACCTAAAACAGTTTTCTTTTCCTTTTTATATCTTTTACCTCGTAATACCATATCTAGTTAAAGCCTCCTCTTGCTTTTGGAACATGATCTTTTCTTCTTCAGGGGTCATATGATCATATCCTAATAGATGTAATAATCCATGTATAGCAAGAAAAGATAATTCTCTCTTAAAAGAATGACCATATTCTAATGCTTGAGAATGAACTTTATCAATAGATATATAAATATCTCCTAATACTCTAATTTCTTCTAAATTAAAGGTTTTATCATCTTCTAAAGCAAAAGAAATTACATCAGTTTCTCTATCGATATTACGATATTCCCTATTGATTTTTCTAATCCTACTATTATCTATAATTATAACATTAAATATAATATTATCAAGTTTTTCATGAGAAGCAAAATCTTCTAAAAACTCTTTTAATTCAGATAGTTCTTTATCTAATTTTTCTTCTGTTTCATTAAAAATTTCTATATCCATATTACCTCCAGAATACAAGGAATAAAATAAATATAAATACTAATGATGTAGTAATATTAAGAAATATTCTATTCTTAAATAATCTAGGAAATTTATTACTTATTTTATCTATTAAAGCATATATTGTATAACCAATCATTCCACCTACAATATTTAATAAAATATCATCTACATCAAAGATTCTACCTATTGCTAATTGAGTTTCTTCTATTGCAACAGATGCAAAAGTAACTATGAAGAATGCTACCCACGGCTTTTTAATATCAATATAATATGATGCAAAAAATCCATATGGAACAAACATAATTACATTTCCTATTATATTTCTAAAAAACAATCTAGAACCAAACTCATATCTAAACATTTCTTTAAAGAAAGTAAAGTTATTGTTAGTTACATAATTCAAATCATCTTTAGTAACTAATTGGAATAGACATAATATATATAACATAAATACTAAAGTTAATATTTCTTTATAGAATATAAATTGTTCTTTATGTTTAATTAAATATCCAATTCTAATAGTAGCTACTAAAACTACAGCAATATATAAAGTAGGCCATGTCATACTAATTACTTCATCAAAAGTAGAATTAACTATTCCTCTCATATATATCGCCTCACTTTTTTATTATCCTAATTTATTTTTTATTTTATTACTTACTTCTTTCATATCAGCTTTACCTTTTAATTTAGGTGTTACTTCTTTCATTATTAATCCCATTTCTTTAGCACTTGTTGGATTAACTTTAGCAAATGCTTCTTCGATAATAGCATCTACTTCTTCTTCACTTAATTGTTCAGGTAAATACTCATTAAGAATAGCTATTTCTTTTTCTGTTTGTTCAACTAAATCTTCTCTATTTCCTTTTTTAAATTCTTCTAGTGAATCATTTCTCATCTTAATTTGTTTAGAAACAGAATCTATTAATAAACTTTCATCCATTTCTTTCTTATTATTAATATGATCTAATTGCATAGCTCCTTTAATCATTCTTAATACTGTTAATCTCTCTTTATCCTTATTTTTCATGGCTTCTACCATGTCTTTATTAAATTTTTCATATAAGTCCATATTCTCTCATCTCCTAAATTTATTTTAACATAATTAAAGCAAAGAAAAAAGTGCTATTAAGCACTTTAATTATTAATCATGACGATTATTTTGTCTGTTTCTCTTACGAGCGTTTTTAATACCAGCTTCTTTTGCTTCTCTTCTAACTATTCCTGGTTTTTTATAACTTTCTCTTTTTCTACATTCAGAAGGGACACCATCTCTAGCAACTTTATTCTTAAATCTTTTTAATGCTGCATCTAGATTATTATCTTTTACAGTTTGTCTAATCATTTTCTCCCCTCCTCTCGCACTAACTACAAACGATTATAACACATAAAAATCCTTTATACAAGAAGAAAAAACACGTTTTTTTAACATTTTTTTCTAAATAAAGTAATATGTTGCGTTACATTGAGCTATTTTTTTCTCTTTATCATCAAAAACATCTACATTAAAAACTGCAGTTGTTCTACCATTTTTTATACATGTAGCTACAGCTGTAAGATACTTTGTATCTTTTCCAGGTCTTAAGTAATTAATATTAGAATTAAGTGTTACTGCTCTCTTTCCTGTAGTAACTGATGCACATCCAGCAGCAGTATCTGCAAGTCCAAAAATATATCCACCATGGACCATACCATATGGATTCATACTAGTATTTGTAATTTCTCCTTTTAACTCACAGTATAAATCATCAATTTTAACTAAACTAAAATTATTAGCATCTAAAAATCCATTACCTTTTCCTAATCTTTCTTCTACTAATTCATATTTCTTATCCATTATATCCTCCTATGCAATTAATTCTATTTCAAAATCACTCTTATCTATTCCTAAAGTATTTCTCTTAGATAATAACAATCTAATAATATCATCTAAATTATCACTACTTCCCATTGAAAACTTATAATAAAAGTTACTTCTATCTATATTCTTAATCATATAATTAAAAGTAGAATTAAACTCTCTTATATAATCTTGATCTATCTTATCATTTTTCATCTCTTCTATTATAACTTCTTTTATATCTTTATTAGGATATAAAACTATACATTTAATATTCTCTCTATTTAAACATTTAACAATCTTTTTAGTTACAGGAACTAATATAATATCACATGTTCCTGCTAAAGATTTAACATTATCTAAGATATTATTAATATTAAATATATAATCATTAGTATCTATAGATTTTATATTTATTCCTAATTTAGATAAATTAAAAATACTTATATCTGGGTAACTAGCAATAACAATACTTTTCATATTTTCACCTATTTTAGTATAAAATAATATTTATAATAAATAAACAAGCCTTTACATGATATTTACAATTATTTAGACAAATATATATAGAAAAGTATTATATTATAATTAGGAGGTATTTATGTATAATTTATCTTATGATGAGTATAAGAAACTAAAAAAAGAATTTCATAAAACTACTATTGGTAAAAATATATTTACTTATGACTTAGCATGTGCCTTTATATCAATTTATAGTATCATGTTATTTATCTATGGAATGTTAGAATTATGTTATGTAAAAGATGATAACTATGTATTTATATTATTACTATCAATAGTACCTTTATCTTTATCTTTTATAGCTAATTTAATACTTAAGAAAATGAAATTAGAACATATTAAAAACTTTTATGAATCAAAAAAACTAAAGAAATAATCTTTAGTTTTTTTATTAAAATCTTATTACTTTTATAGTTTTATCTTTCTTATTAAATAAATAAGATACTATATGATTAAGCGTTCTATAAATATATAATGAATCGATAGTAAGAACAAATATAATTAGTAAACTTATATTATTTAATGGAACTATATTAAAGAAATTAGGGAACGCTAATAAGCAGAAGATGAATCCAAAGAACATTGTAAAGAATAATGATCCTCTATATACTGTGAATGGGAAACAAATCTTAAATAAGTAAATCATTCCAGTAATAGTAGTTAAAATAACACATAAACTACTTTGGAATTCATAATCCAAATTGAATATTGATGAGAACAATGTAACTAGTACTAAGTTAAATATAACTGTTATAGCTACTGGTAAAGCTCTTGCAAATATTCTTAATATAAAATTACCTTCTACTAATTGTTTATTAGGTTCTAGTGCTAAGAAGAATGAAGGTGCTCCTATAGTAAATGCTGTTATAAAAGTTAAT
>CACYBN010000163.1 GCA_902772675.1 uncultured Erysipelotrichaceae bacterium | reverse complement strand
ATAGTATATAAGATCCATTTTTAATAATATCTGTAACAAATAAACATACGATTTTATAATCTTCATGTTCAGATATTCTATTTAATTCATCTATATAATCTTGTAATTTATCTTCTACTTCATCATAGTTAGTAGTAAATATTTGTCCTACTCCAATATTTTGTCCTTCTACTTCAAATTCTTTAAAGTCTTGATAAATAATATCACTAACAGTTTTTCCTTTAAGAGAAGAACCAGCTTTAAACATTTTATATCCATAATCTTTATAATCTATTTTTAATATCTCAGATAATTCATTAATAGATTCAATATCCAAACTTGTAGTAGTTGGACTCTTTAATAATAAAGTATCTGATAATATAGCAGAAAATAATAAACCTGCTATATCATTAGGTAATTCTACGTTTCTTTCTTTATATAAGTTATAAATAATTGTACATGTAGAACCTACAGACATATTTCTAAAATTAATTGGAGCAGTAGTAGCAATAGTTCCTAACTTATGATGGTCTACTATCTCAACTATTTCTGCTTCTTCTAATCCATCTACAGATTGAGTACTCTCATTATGATCTACTAAAATTACTTTTTTCTTACGTTTTTCATCTGATTTAGTATATTCTATTAATCCTAAACATTCACCATTTTTAGTAACTACTGGATAGTTAGTATGTTTTTCTTTTTTAGTATTTTCTTTAAAATCAGTTAAATAATCAGTGTCTCTAAAAGTTACTGGATTAGGTATTTCATTAATATTTTCTACATAATTAGATAATACTAGTAAATTACTTACATCAAAACTTCCTTTTTTAGTTCTTACTATATTTACTCTATTTTGTTTAGCTATTTCTAAATGTTCATCTTTAATAGTACTATTACCTATCAATATAATTAATTTAACTGAAGAATTTACAGCATATTCAAGAATACTATGTCTATCACCGATAACTAAAATATCATTATTAGATAAGTTTATATCATTTAAAAAAGTAGTACTCTTATAAGTAACAGTTAAAATATTACCAGATATCTCTTCATCAAATCTTAACACTTCTTCTGCATTAATAGTATCTAAAATATTATCATATGAAGTATATAGTCTTCTTCTATCTCCTTCAATCATTTCTTTAGATATAGTCTTTAAAGTCATTAAACCAACTAATTTATTACGATTTTCTTTATCTACGATTGGTATACCACTAGTAGATTTACTACTCATATATTCATATGCTTTTAAAATAGATTCATGTTTATCTACAAAAAAATTCTTGCTATAATTAACATCCCTTATTTGTATTTTTACATCATTTAAATATTTAGGAGTTGATACATTAAATTTATTAAGTACAAATTCAGTTTCATTATTAATTCTTCCTAAAGTACAGGGAATAGCTTTTACTCTTCTTGTTTGATTTACAAAATATGACATACCTATTGCAGCACATATTGCATCAGTATCTGGTTTCTTATGTCCAAAAACATATATGTTTTCCATAAATTATCACCCTTTTTGTTAAACGAATTATAACACTAGTGATTGTTTTTATCAATAATTCTTTATATAATTATTGAGTACGGAGGAACTTATGAATCGATATAAAAAAGCATACAAAGCGAGTATTTTAGGTATATTAGGGAATATTTTCTTATTAATAATTAAATTAATAGCAGGATTTATTACAAATTCTCAAGCTATGATTAGTGATGCAGTTAATTCATTAAGTGATATAGTATCATCAGTAATGACTTATATTGGTAATAAAATAGCATCTAAAGAAGCAGATGATTATCATATATTAGGATACGGAAAAGCAGAATACATTTTTTCATTATTAATATCTATTACTATGATTTTATTATCACTTCAATTAATATATAACTCTATTAACTCATTATTTAGTCCATATAACTATACTTTCTCATGGGCTATTATAATTGTAACTATTACTACAATAATTATTAAATTCTTATTATTTATTTATACTAGAAATATCGCTAAATCATATAATAATCTTTTAATAGAAGCTAATGCACTAGATCATAGAAATGATTGTTTTATTTCAACATTTAACTTAATAGCAGGTATATTTGGAATATTTGGTATTACTATTATAGATGGTATAGTAGGTACTTTAATAGCTTCTTGGATATTTGTTACTGGAATAAAACTATTTAGAGAGAGTTATGATGTATTAATGGATAAAGCAATAGATGAAAATGGTATTGCTAAAATACTTAAAGTAGTTAAAAAATATCCAGAAATAATTAAAATTAATCATTTAAATACAACTCCAGTAGGATTCCAATATCAAGTATCTTTATCAATATTTGTAGATGGAAATTTATCTACTTTTAAAAGCCATGATATAGCAAATAAACTAGAAAAAGATTTAATGAAACTACCAGAAATATATTTAGCTATTATACATGTTAATCCAATAGATTTAAAAAAATATAAGAAAGAAAAAAACAGGAAATAAATCCTGCTTTTTTTATATATCAATATCTATAAAATCATCTATAGTCATTAATCTTTCATCTACTTCTTTTAATGATACTTTCT
>CACYBN010000162.1 GCA_902772675.1 uncultured Erysipelotrichaceae bacterium | reverse complement strand
TTGTTGCATTGGCATTGGATTTCCTGGCATACCTGTTCCACCTACAACTGTTCCACAAATTTGACAAAATTTATCTCCTTCTTTTAAAGGCGAATTACATTTTGGACAATTCATATTATTCTCTCCTTTACTATTCTCCATATAATATAATATTACATCTTTTATAAATATTATTCAATAAAATTATTTCTTTTTTATTTCCATTAATCCCTTTTCAATATTTTCTAAAATAGTTTTAACTTCTAGAGAATTATCTACCTCATATTGAACTACAAAAGTCTTATTCTCTCTTACTTTAATCAATATAACTACTAGATTATTTTCTTTATCATTATCATCATAATAAACTACTTTATTATTAATAAATACATCAAAATCACCATACTTTTTCTCTTCAGTAGTACTTTCTCTTTCTTCAGAGCCCATATCATGATAATAACTAGAACTTCTTATTAGAGTTGAATAAGATTGATTAGCTAAGAATATATATGATTTGATAAACATTTTATTTTTAAAATATCCATAGTTTTCATCATTATTATATTCAAAATCATATGAATCTAATACATTAAATTTATATCCCTCTACGGTTACTTCTTCATATTTATCAGTATCTTCTTTAGTAACATTAAAGAAGATTAACATTCCTAATAATAAAACTACTATTAAAGATAAAACTATTATTAATACTTTTTTCATTTATCTATTACCTCCATAGAATCTAATATAATATTTAAAGATTCTTGATGAAGATCAAATTCATCTGAATTAGATTGATATATAAATACATATATATAATTATTTTTAAATAATTCTACTACTTCAATTTGTTTACCTTTATCATAGTTTTCAAATAAGTAATAATATTTATCATCTTTATAATCATTATATGTTTCTACATATCCTTTATTTTCTACTACTTGATAAGCTAGAGATCCAGCTACTTCTTTTTCATTTTGAGAAGAATTTTCTAATCTTTGAATTACAATACTAGTATTATTATCTGATGTTTCTAAAGTAATTATTCCATCTTTTTCATTTAATTTTAAACTATTATCATATTCAAATTTAATATAATTATTTGAATATTTATTAATAGAAAATTTCTTAGGAATACTATATTTTAATATTAAACCAATAAGTACTAAAACTATTAGGACAAAAACAATTAAGAATAATTTAAGTTTGGTATCAAATATTATTTTCTTCATATTAGACCACCCCTTTAATTATTACTACTATATATCCTAAATTATTAGATACAGTTATTGTAATTTTATCTTTACTAAATACATTAATATTTTCTTCTTTATATCCTTCTTTTAATAAAGAATCTCTATAAGCTTTTATAATCATTTCATTACTAATTATATTTTCTGAATTATTTTTATATCTTACAGTTAAATATTTATTTTTAGTATAAGCACTATATAAATCTATTGGTATAACACTATCTACAGTAGTTAATTCTTCATATTTTTTCCATACTTTTTCAGATACTTTATTTATAGTCTTATGTTCTTTAGTATCAAAACTTGAAAAACTAGTTACTTTAATATCATTAAAATCAGTTTTAATTATCTTATTAATTACTTCTTTTAATACAACTATATCTAAAGAGTTATTTAATCCACTTTCATATGTATCATTAGATGAACCTACATTATTATTAATACCAATAACATTTCCATTTACATCAAATATAGGACTTCCAGAATCTCCATCTTGAAGTGGAAGTGATGTTCTTACCATTTTAATATCATCATCTAATCTATCAAAATAAATACCTGTTTTAATAGTAGGTACTAATCCTAATCTACTACTTAAAATAATAACTGGATCACTTTTTTCTAATTTAGTTGAATCACCTATAGATATAGGTTTACCTACTTCTTCTTTTAACTTTAATATAATAACATTTAAATCAGGATAACCAGCTACTATACCATCTATTTCTTTAACAGAACCATTTATATCAGCATAATATCTTAATGCTCCATTATTTACCATTTGATATACAGAATCATAAGATGTTACTAATACACCTTTTCTTATAAAGAAACCAGTTGAGTTACCTGTTGGCAATCCTTGTACATTAGCAGAATCTATTACTGCTACACTTTCTTTATTATTATCAAATACTTTATTTACTACATTACTAGATAACTTCTTTAACTTTGAATAATCTAAGTTAGTATAACTAGAAGGACTATAACTAGATACATTATTTACAGTATTACTATTTTTATTAGATGTTCTTTCTTTAGTATCAACATCTTTAAAATAAGCATCTAAATCTACAACCCATTCTACAGTCATTTTATTAACCTTATACATAGAACTTTCTTTTTCATATACTATTTCTAATTCAAAAATAGCATCTAAATTATATTTATTCTTTCCATATTTTAAAGAATAATCATCTATATATACTTTTACTATACTTCTTGCTTTTGAAGAATAAGTTATTTCTATATCTTTTATTTTTTTATAATGCATTTCATTATTTATAACCATATAAGCTAAAGATAATATTCCTGAATTATTGTCAGCCCATTCTTTATAATCTTTTGATTCAAAGAAATCATCACCTATTTTTACACTAGGAAATCTAACTTCACAAGATTCTACTTTAGCAATAAATGATCTATTAGTTCTATTAGGATCATCATCATTTAAAGCTTCCATCATTTTTTTAGCAGCTTCTTTTATTCCTTTTTCTTCTTTAGAAGATAATTTATAAGTTTCAGTTTCTTTTATATTATAACTAGTATTTTTAGATAATATATTATTAAATTCGCTTTTATTTATATCAGCTTCTAATTTAATATTGTAATCTCTAGAACTCTTTTTATTAGTCAATAATATTACCAATCCTAAAGAAATTACTATGATTAAAATTAAAACAATATATATTATTTTCTTCTTCATAATAACCTCCTACTCAAGATTAGCAATATCTCTTTCTAAAATATTATATATCTCAACTGATAAAGGTTGAGCATTAGTTCCATTACTTAAATAATCTACTAAAGCTTCTGCAAATGTCTCTGCATATAAAGGAGTTGTTTTATCATCCATGTAACTAGCAGCATATCCACTTATTTCTTGTCTTAATTCATCAACAGTCTTAGTCTTTTTACCTTCTGCTTTCAATTTCTTATTAACGTTTTCTGCTGCTTCTAAAACTGTGCTCTTTGAATATGTTTGACTACCCCAATCATTCATCAATAATCTCCAGTTAGAAAATCCATCTACTACTAAATCATTAACTTTATTTTTTCTAGCTAACATATAAAAATCTAAAGCATGACCTGTTTCATGAACTATTACATCTTGTGGTGTTGAATTCTTTGGATGGAAATTACTTCGTAAATCTCTAGCATAAGTTTTATTTACTTTATCTTCGTCATTAAAAATTCTTGTACCTATAAATATTCTTTTTAAATAACCTATATAACTACTATTAGAAATAATAGCTTCACCAGTAAAATTAGCATAAACTCCTTTACCTGTATCCATAGCTAAATAAGCATTTACTACTTTTTCTGGAACTTTAGTCATTTTATAAAATTCTTGTAATCTAGTATTTAATTTATTTAAATAACTAATGGATAATGTACAAGTATAAGAATATTCTAGACTTAAGTCTTTATTCAATTTATTATTTAAATTAGAATATTCTTTTTTATTACAAACTTTATTCCCCTCTTCTTCTTTTGTTTTTAAAATAACTAATAAATCTTTAGCAAAATTATCTGCGGATAAAGTTTCTGTTATTTCATAACTTGAAAAATCCATTGGATTATATTCAGAAGGATCCACTTGTTGACCAGTTGGATCTTCAGGATTTTCTCTCTTACAAGCTTCATCATCTGCATGTTCATTACAATATACATATCTTTGTTCTGGATCTACATAAGCATTTCTATTATTAATAATTAATACCAAAATAACTATTAATAAAGCTATAATAACTCCACATCCCAAAATAATATATTTATTGTTATTATCTTGATTCTTAGTAATTTTATTATTACTAACATTAATATTTAAATTAGAACTTTTAGCAATATCTTTTATTACTCCAACATTAATTTCTTTAGTAGAATTAATTGAATTAATTCTATAACCACATTTAGGACAGAACATTGCATTATTTTCTAATACATTTCCACACTTAGGGCAATACATATTAATACTCCTTTACTGTGAAGACTAGGAATTTCTTTATGTAGTCCTCAGTTAATTTATCTTTAGAGTTTAAAGTGAAATGATATTTAACATAATTGTTTTGTGATATTTGGTAGTAAGCATAAGCAGTATTATAAGTATATGAATATTTATTATCTTTATAATAATCATATCTATCTATAAAATAGTAAAATCCTTTATCATTTACTTTTATATATTTAACATTTGAAGTAGTATGATTTTTTACTCCTTCATTATCATCTTTAGCACAAACTTTTCTAAAAGATTCTGCTAATTCTTTCTCAGTATTCGTATATGAAGTTTCTATTTCTATACCTACATAATATTTAGTAGTACCTACATATTTTTCAAAAGCAGTTGTATATATATTACTTGAAGTAGATACTAATTCTTCATAATCTTTTGGTATTTTAAAAGTAACTTCATATCCATTAGTAGAAGATTCATATTTATTTTGTTTAAGTGTTACTACATTGTAATTACCTTCTACTTTAGAATTAGTATAAACAGCTTTTTCTCTTTCAACAGATATAGAACCAATCATCTTATCGATAGTATCTAATGAAAAAGCTTTATTGGTAGCACTTACTGATATAGTAATAGTAGCTGTTTTACCTTCAGTTACTTGATAATCCATCGCAGCATATATTTCATAATAAACCCTTTTAGTAGAAAAAGAGTTATATTCATAATTAATAATTACATAATAATACTTATTACCATTAGCAGTTTTCTCTAAGACATCAGAATATTCTACTTTTCCATAATATTCTTCTTCCTTTTTAGATAGTCCATCTGTTCTCTTTTGAGATATAAAAGACTTAGCATTTTTAGTACTATAAGTATTAATATCAATCTTAACGTCCTTTTCAACAGATTCTAAATTTTTTATTTTATAATTTAAAGAACTTGCAACTACACAATTAGGATATGAAATATTAATTTTATTTGAACTATTATCATTCAAATAATCTTTAACCATTTCACTATCGCCACATACAACTGGTAAGTCAAAGGTATTTAAAACTCCAGCTTTAGATGCTGACTTTTCAACTTTAGATTCTGGCTTAGTATCTGTACTTATTTGCATAAAAATACCAATACCTATTAATATTCCACCTAATAGAATAAAAATTAATCCAAACACTTTTTTCACTATATATCACTCACCCTACTATAGAAATTATATAATATTTTATTTTTTTGTTCAATTAATTACTATCCATTTTATTTATTTGTTGATTTTTAGACATTTTTTTGTTAAAATTACTATTAGTTGAGGAAACGAGGTGAAAAAAATGCCAAATATCAAAAGTGCTAAAAAAAGAGTTATAACAAGTAGAAAGAAAGCTGTAGGAAATAATACTAT
>CACYBN010000161.1 GCA_902772675.1 uncultured Erysipelotrichaceae bacterium | reverse complement strand
TCAAAATTTAAAAGAAATTGATGTACCTCAACTTGAAAAATTAAAGAAAGATTTTGAAAATGCTGGGAAAGGTTCTGAAAAAATGGATAAAGCCTTAGAGGCTTTAACTAAAACAGCAGAAGAATTAACAGATGCACTTAAAGATTTAGATGAACTTCTTATTGATATAAATCGTGATCTTAATGATATTAATGTAGATTATAATCCATTTACCGACTTATTTGAAGCTTGGGAAGCAGAATGGGATTATTATTATAATATAAAGAATCTTCTTAATCAACTTGAAACTCAATCAAGATATATAGACAATATTATTTCTTCTGATTATTCTAAAGCAACTGATAAACTTAATGCTTATGATGCAAAAGTTGGTAATATTACCGCTAAACTTGCTGCGAATGATGCTTATATTCTTACACTTCGTGCCGGAATAGCTCAAAAAGCTAAAGAATTTGAAAAAGAGTTTAATGAATATTATAATGTAGATCATAGAGTTGGAGGATGGCAAATATTCCAACGTGATACCACTCTTAATCAATGGGAAGAAAATATAAATGATGTTAAACGTTATTCATTTGAACTTTCTAAACTTATAAATCAACAAGAAAATGAACTTAATGTTCTTGAAGCCAATCAAGATGCTTTAGAGCAGGAACGCAGTGCTTATGAATCTATGCTTTCTACAGTAGATAGTTTAATTGATTCTTTAAAAGATGATGAAGATATTACTGTAGATTTGAGTGGATTAGAAGGAGCTAAAGTTAAACTTGAAGCTGCAATAGATGATGGTTCTATTGAAGAAGTTAAAGAACAAATTCGTAATTTAAATGATTATATACAAGAACTTAATTGGCAATTAGATTTAAATGATAATGTTGTTGAAAAAGGTTTAGAAGATGCTTATGATGATATGGAAGATGGTATTGATCATATCCAAGAATTGATTGATACTTTAAATGATAAACTTGCCGAACAACAAGAACTTTTACAGAATCTTACTGATATTTATAATTATTATATTGATACTGCAATAGATATGCAGCAAGAATTATATAATGCTATTGTAGAACAATATCAAGATGAAATAAATAAAAAGAAAGAACAATATGATTATTTAAAACAACTTGATAAAGATTATTTACAGTCAGTAAAAGATAATATTAATAAAGAACGTCAAGCTAGAGAAGATGCTAATAAACAAAAAAATTATCAACAAAATTTACAACGTGCTCAATTACTTCAAATGGATACTTCTGGAGCTTACCGGAATGAACTTGCAAGTTTAAATAAGGAACTCGAATCTCAACGTCAAGATTTATATGATGATTTAGTTGATAAACAAGTTGAAGCTTTAGAAAAAGAAATTGAAAAACGGCATGAACTTTATGATATGGAAGTAAATGCTCTTCAAGAACGTTTAGACTATATGCAAGAAAATGCTATTCTTCTTTGGGAAATGGTTAATGATATTGTTAGTAATGGCGCTGATGAAATGATGGCGACACTAGAAAATACTACAAATTATATTAATCAAAATGAGTTAGCAAGAGAAAAACAACGTAAACAATGGGAATTAAATACTCAAGCTACTTATAAAGGAGTTGTTGAAGGCGAGATTGAAAGTTTAAATCAACGTATAGCAAAAGGCAAAGAGTATATTGATAGTCTTGCTGAAATTAGAGAAGCTATTGAATTAAGCACTAATACTTATATAGCTTCTAAAGATATTCTTGAAGATGAAGCTGGTAAAATGCAAATGGTAATGGATAATTACATGCAAGTTTGGACTACTATGACTTCTGATCTTACTGGATATCATGAAAATTGGAAAACTACTGTCGCAGCAATACAAAATGCTATGGAAAATAATATACAAGCTCTCGAAGATTTAGGTAATGAAGGTGGTAGTATATATTTATTAAATGAAAAATTGAAAAATATCGCTAATGAAATGTATAATTCATTCATTGAGGAACGGCAAGCTTTCAAAAATGCTGTTGATAATACAATAGAATCAGTAAGAGCTAATATTACTGCTATGGCTAATGGAGTTATAAATGCTGTTCAACAAACTGCCAATAGTCTTCAAGCTAATCCTAATAAAGATAATGGCACTAGTAGTGCTGGAAATCAATATGCTCCTTCATCTGCAGCTAATCCAGCAGGACCTAGTGGAGTGAAACCAGCAGAATTAGAAAAACCTAAAAAATATAAAGTAGAAGTTAATGCGACTGGTATAAATTTAAGTACTGGAAAAGTATATCCAATAAAATCAACATTAATGGGATATCAAACCTCAGAAGCCGCTGTACAAGCAGCTTTAGATTATATTGATAGACAATTAAAAAATCTTGGTATAATTTTAAAATCAAGAGGAGCCTTAACACCAATAGCATATAAACAAGGAGGCTTTGCAGATTTTACAGGCCCAGCTTGGCTTGATGGTACAAAATCTAAACCAGAAGCAGTTCTTAATGCTAAACAAACTCGTTTATTTACCTCAATGGTTTCTTCTCTTGAACGTACAGCAGCAAATAATTCTAATATAAATTCTGCATTAGGTTCGTCCTATAATATAGGAGATATTAATACAAGTATTAATGTCGAAAAACTTGATAATGAAACCGATATAGATAAGGTTGCAAAACAAGTCGAAAATAGAATTATGAAAAGTATACACAATAGAGTTGTTTTATCTGTTGTATAAGGAGTTA
>CACYBN010000160.1 GCA_902772675.1 uncultured Erysipelotrichaceae bacterium | reverse complement strand
TGCTTGTTCATCAGAAATTTCTCTTGCAATAGATATTAACTTTTCATATTCTTCATTATATTTTTCTATTTTCTTAGCAATCCTTGGCCTTGATTTTCTTAATCCTTCTATAGTCTTACCAGTCAATTTGGCTTTTTTAGGCTTCTCATCTGAAGCAACACTTCTTTCTGGTTCAATTGTACCTTTTAAGAAACCTTCTCTTCTTTCTTCTTCTGACATGTTAAGGACCTCCCTCTATATTAAACTATTGTTGACTTTCCTCTTCTTCATCCGGTTTTGACAACTCTTTTAGTACATTTTTGATTCTAGCCCATTCTTCATCAGTTTCAACACCACCTAGAACTGGATCACTATCTTCTTTTCTATTTAATGAAGCAACATAAATAGTTACATTACCATTTTCATCAGTTTCGTTTTTAGTATATACAATATATTCTTTTTTAGTATCAGTAAATTCAAATGACAATAAAACCTCAACCTCATCGATTGATCCATCTTCTAGAACAATAGACATAACTTTCTTTTCTTCTGACATAACAATGCCTCCTTTTATTCTACACTACTATTAATATTATCATGATTTTACACTTTTATTCAATATATTTTTTATTTTTTCTTCAATAAAAAATATCTACATTCGAACGAACAATATTTTTTTATATAATTTTCTAAATTTTTAATATCATTTATATCTTTTTTCTTTTTGTTGTTACTTTCATAGAAACCTTTTAATCTTAATTTAGAATAAGAATAATCACCGAAAATATAATCGAATTCATAAAAATAATCAGTATCAGATAAAGTTTCTAACAACTCTTCTTCATTAAAACCGTCTTTATATTCTTTAACTAATTCATATTCTAGGTTATTAATCTTTACTATCTTCATCTAAATCATCCTTTATTTCATTATATTTTTCATCTATCCAGTCTTCTAATTTTATTGATAAAGTTTCAAATCCATTTGGAGTTTCCTCTATTTTACCCCTTCTTTTCTTATTAATTCTGTAATCGATATCTTTAATACTTAATTTCAAATGATATGTATCATCATCTTTATCAATTATTTTTACTCTAATAGTTTCACCTATTTCAACATAATTATTAATATCTTTAACATATTTAGATGATATTTCTGATATATGTATTAAACCACTATAATATTCATTTAAAGAAACAAATATTCCATAATTTTCTATACCAGTTACACATCCAACTACAATATTTCCAATTTCATATCTTGCCATAATAATCCCTCTAAGTCTTATTTTATCATAAAAAAATAGTTAATACAAAAGTATTAACTATAATGTTTCTATATCTTCTTTTGGCACTTCAATTATTGGAATTGTATCCATTTCATAAAGGACTTTTTCAGGTGGAATTACTTCTTGTACAACATAATTATCATTATCATAATCTTTAGTACCAATTAATTCATTAGCTATTTCATCATCTTCTTCAGTTGGTTCTGAGTCAGTATAAAAAGCAAACAAAGAATCATTTAAATCTTGTTTTATATTTTGAATAGCCAAATCTATTGCATTAGCATCACTAATTCTACCTATTCCATTTAAATCTTCTTTTAATAATATAAGTTTTTCATAACTATCTAATAACAATTTAATATCACTTTCAGTTACTTCAGATTTGTTAAACATACAGGGCTCCTTATAATATATCTAATTTATTTAATATAATTAAACCTACTATAGCAATAATTATTAATATAATTAAAACTACTAAAATTAATATCTTTCTTTTTGCTTTATTCTCTTCTAAGATTTCATCTCTTATTTCAAAATCTTGTTCTGATAGATCCATACTTCTTGTATAGAATGAATTAACTATCTTTCCATCTTGCTTAGTAAGCTGTAAATCTTCTTCCTTTTCTTCTTCTCTTTTTGCTTCTTCATTTAGTATTTCTTTAGCAAGTTCTTCTTGAAGAGATTCATTACTTATTGCTGTTAAAGCACTAGTAGCCATTAAATCACTCATAAGATCCTTACCATCATCATCTTCTTCTTCAGATTCTAATTCTTCTTTTTTCAAGTCTTCTACTAAAGTTTTAGAAGTAATAGTATCTATTAATTCTCTAATTCCTTCTTTTTCTAAATCTTCATCCATCTTTTCTTTTTTACTAATATACTTTTGATTTAGATCAGTTAAAATATTATATTCCATATCTTGAAGTTTTCTTCTTTTATCAGCTTCATCTGTTACACTTCGATTCTTTTTAGCTGATTCTATTACAGTATTTATATCATATATTTTTTCAACTGGTTTTTCTTCTTCTACTTTTTCTTCTTTAGGTTGTTCATCAAAAAGAAGATTAATTTCTTTAGTTTTTTGGTATTCTTCTCTTGTTTTAATTGGAGTATTTTTATCTAATTCAACTTTTCCATAATTAGGTAAGCCTACTATTTCACCATATCCAATCTTATCATTTATCTCACTATATAAAGTTCGATTTTTATTAGAACGACTTGATTTAGGTTGGGTTGATATTTCTTCTTCTCTATATTTTGAAGATCTTCTTTCCATATCAAATACCTCCTATCCTAACTTTATTTTATCATAGACAAAATTTATTTTAAATAGTAAAATTAATATTGATAAAGTTATCGGAGGTGAAGATATGAAAATTAAAGTTAACGGATGTATAGGATGTGGTGCTTGCACTGGTGTTGCACCTGAAGTATTCGAAATGGACGATAATGGTTTATCAACAGTTAAAGTTGAAAAACTAACTCCTGAACAAGCTGAAGCAGTTAAAGATGCAATCGATGTTTGTCCAGTAGGAGCTATTACTGAGGAAGCAGAATAAAAAAGAGTGATTGATATCACTCTTTTATTTTGTCATTTCATATAATTTAGATACTTCTTTATGATTTAATTTACGATATTCACCAGAATTTAATCCTGTTAAATCTAAAAATCCAATTCTTTCACGTTTTAATTTTAATACTTCATGATTTACTGCTTCAAACATTTTCTTAACTTGATGATTTTTACCTTCATGAATAATTATTTCTACAATAGAAGTATCATTCTTTTTATCAATACTTTTTACTTTCACTTTAGATTTAGAAGTTTTAAAACCATCGATTACCACTCCTTTTTTTAGAGCCATAATCTCACTAGGAGTAAGAGTTCCTTTTATCTTAGCAACATATACTTTATCTATCTCATTGCTAGGATGAGTAAGTAAATTAGTTAATTCACCATCATTAGTTAAAATAATTAAACCAGTAGTATCATAATCTAATCTTCCAACTGGATATATTCTTTTATCTTCATCAATTAAATCTACAACTGTTTTACGATTATGTTCATCATGTGCAGAAGATATAACTTCCCTCGGTTTATTTAACAAATAATATACTTTTTCTTCTCTATTAATTGCTATTCCGTTAACTAAAATTTCATCTTTTTCAGATACTTTTGTTCCTAATTCAGTAATAACTTCACCATTAACTGATACTTTCCCTTGTGAAATTAATTCCTCTGCCTTTCTACGAGAAGCAACGCCTGAATTAGCTATAACTTTTTGTAAACGATCCATAAAATCACCCATGCATAATTATATCAAAATATTATTTTTTTTCAACAAAAAAAGGATGTTACCATCCTAATTTCATATTATTGAGTTTGTCCACTTGAAGCACCAGCATCTAATTTAGCTGTATCTGCATCCATTTCTGTAGCAACTGCTGCATCATGAGTAACATAAGCAGTTTCAACTGCTGTAACTATTTCTTTTTCTGCTGTTTCTAATGCTACTGCATAAGCATTAACTTCATTTTTTAAAGCTTCAATCAACTTAGTAACACTTTTTTCAATCTCAGTTCCAGAAAAAGCTGGATGAATTAAACCTTCACAGTTAGTACCAACTTGATCGATATAATTTTTTATTTGAGAAATATAAGTATCAGAAATTGCTTTATGTAATTCTTCTTTAAATTGGTCAACAATACCAGCTTGACCTGAAGCTGTATCTGTTACTGTACTACCAAACCATCCTCCTTCAGTATGGCTAGCTTGTGCACCAACTGCACTAGTATATTCATCAGAACTTATAGTAGTAGCTAAATTATCATGACTAGTTGTTTCATAAGTAATTGTATTTTCTTGAGAAATTGCCATATTTCACCCTCCTATTCTGCTGGTGCAGAATAATCTGAACCAGTAACGCCTTCTAATAAATTTTTATCAAAGTTTTGATAATTAACTCCTGCGTTTGTTAGTTCGATTTCTACTGCTCCAACTAATGCTTCAACATTTTGTTTAAATAGATTTGCATCATATGCAAATAAATTTTTTAATCTTTGGGTAGCTTCACCATCAATATAACTATCAACAACACCATTAATTGTAGTTAGACCATCTCCAGTTGCATATGCTGCTGCGTTTGTTAATGCATCTAGTTTAATTTGGTCAATTAATGCAGTTATTGAAGCGGCATTATACCCATATTCATAACCTTGTCCGCCGTTCATTCCGGTTGTATCATTCACCATCATAATATTATTCCTCCTTTAAATTATTATAAAATAAACGAAACGAATTATTTATTTCACTATCTTTATTTTCAAAAACTTTACAAATAACATTTAAATCATCAATTATAGAAGAAAAATTATCTTGTATAGTTTGTTCTGATTCATTAATTTCATCTTTCTTTTCTTTAATTGAATCATAAGCGTCATCTTTAAAATATGTTGCAAGTATTTCAAATTCATCATCAATTGTTTGATAGCTTGTTTTAATGTTAGTTTGAGATACCAACAATTTACTTGTTAACCCATTTTCGCCAGTCAAGCTTTGAACTGAAACATTGGCAAAATCACTTTTAGTTAGTTCATAATCACTAATAGATACACTTCCATTAGCAATTGATGAATTATCTATAGTTGTAGCCAATCCTTCATGTGCTTTTACTTCTACTGTGGCATCAGGATTTATTGTTATCGCCATAATCCACCTCATCTATTATTACTTTCATTTTATTATAAAAAATTTAATATTTCAATAATATTTGTAAATGTATTTACAAATATTAATCAACACTTACTTTTATTTGATCTCTAATAGCTTCCTTTTTAGGAACTTCATTTTTAGGTATTTTACTTACCTCTTCTTTAAATTCATCTTCCAACTTACCTAAAGCAGTATTAGTTGCCTCAATAAAAGCACCACCAGCACCTAATTTATCTCGTGTTTTAGCTATGATTGATGGTTCCCAGGTATTATTCGCATACTTACTTAATGAATTTCTATATTGAAAATCCCATGGTATAATCATACAATTAGCATGTTCAATTGCAGTATTTAAATGACTTACAACACTATCCAAATCATTAGCTTTTATTTCTTTATATTTATCATAATCAAAAAACACATCATATAATACCTCATCCACATCTGGACAATCATTTTTTATGTATTCATCTATTTTATCAGTATAAGTATTAAGCTTTTGTGACAATTGTAAAAGGCTATCTGCATAATTAGTATAGTTCTCTTTCTCACGCCATCTAGCATTTGCATATTTATTAGCAGATACACCACTCCAAATTCCATCAGGGCAAGAAGCTGTTGGTTTTGGTATGTCTCTTAATTTGGCAAAAATACTTTCAACTTCAGAAGTTATATCTTTAGAAGCTTCTTCAATTCTATCAGCAGAATTTTTAACTTGTTGGATATTTAAATCTAATTTCATATTCTCACTCCATTTGATTATTAATGCTTCTAATCTTATTATTTATTGCTGGTATAATTGTATAAATTAAAGCATTATACTCTTCATTTATTTCTGAACGAACTTGATCATATTTTTCCTTTGCCATATTTTTACCATTTACTGCATATACTTCACCAAACTTTGGAATTGCAGAATCTAATTTATCACGGGCTTCTTTTAAATTATCTCTTATATTTTCTACCCTAAATAATAAATCCTCATACTTTCCTCTATCACTTAATAGTGAATCTATAGCTTCTTGAGATAAATCACTCATATTATCACCTTACCTATCTTTATCATTATATCACATAATTATTAATTTAGAACCGTTTCTAATATCTGTCTTTCTTAAAATATCATTTGGATTATATTTGTTTCCACTAAAACTATTATATAAAGAAGTTTGATTTGTATAATTAAAATCATCTCCATTTATTTCTTTAATAGCCTTACATAATAAATTTATAATATTTCCTATCTTCTTATTAATTGGTAAATAAATATCATATTTTTTCTCTATTGTAGGAACTACTATTTCAACCAATACTTTATTATTCATCTTTCTCATCCTCCATACCATCTACTACATACTTAATTATCATATGTGATGCTTTATATATAGCGTATCCAATAAATGGGAATGATATCTTTTTATCATCTAAAGTTAAAGTTCTTACATTAATAACATTTTGATTAGCAACCTCTTCACCAAGCCAAATACCACAATTAGTATCAACATTACACTTATACCAATCTTCGATTTGAATCTTATTAATTGCATCTAGATTATCCGCTAATATAAAGAAACTATGTTCAAAAATATTAGCTCTTTTCATTATTTCTTCATAAACAACTTTTCCTTGTTCAGATAATTTTTCCTTTAATGTTGCTCCTCCTAATAATATATAAGCTGTTTCAGATGTTTGATTTCCTTCTAAGTTAAGTTCCTTAGCAAACTCTATTAATACTTTATCAAAATTATCATTATATACTTGAGCACCTTCATATTGAAGTTTAAAACTATTAAGAGCATCTATGATTTTTACTTTAGTATTATTTTGTAATAATTCTTTAACAATTGCATAAATGAAATAAATATGATTGCTAATGTTAATTGCAGAAACAATATTAATTCTATTTAATATAAAGTTATATGCATAAACTTCTAGACTGTTCTTTTCAATACCAATAGGTATTGTTTTAACATCTTTCATTTCGAATATAACATCATCAATAGTACATTTTTCAGGTAAAACTTTAATTTTAGGAGCCTTATTAGGAATCTTTTCAGATAATTCTAAACCTTTTTCTCTAATTGTTTTATTAATATCTTCACGTTTACAAATAAAAGCAGATTGAAACTCTAATACTGTTCCTTTTAAAGTTGCTAATCCTCTTCCATATTTATCTGCTGGTATAAGTCCTCTTGGACCACCAATTATTTCTCTATATGCTTGAACTGTTGGTTGTTTTAGAGTAATTACGTTAGGGAAATATGAAGCTGTTTTTCCTCTTATTGTAGAAACGCTTTGAGAAACAATAAAATTAATACCATATTTATGTCCATCTCTAAATAAAATATTAAATGCATCACCCATTCTAGGATAGTTTTCAATATAACTTTCGATAGAATTTAATACTATTAATATTAATGGTTTCTTATTACCTGATTGTTCATTATATTCTTTAAAATTACCACCATAATCTGCAAATAAAGATTTTCTTTCATCGAATTCCTTGTTTATTTGCTTTAAAAAATTTTGTAATTTATCTACTTCAGATGTTATAAAAACATCACCGACTTGAGGCATCTTATTAAATATAGTTAAAGTTTCTGCCCCAAAATC
>CACYBN010000159.1 GCA_902772675.1 uncultured Erysipelotrichaceae bacterium | reverse complement strand
TTCCTTTCATAATCGTTAGCACCCCATTCTTTAATTTAATTATAAATTAAATTAAAAATAAATTGTAAACTTTTCACATTTTTACATTTAATTTGTTTAAATTTTACGTAAAAGAAAGATATCTTTCTTTTTTTATAATTTAGGATTTTTAAATTTATTTATTGGATGTTATAATTATAATAAGGTGGTAGGCTATGAAGAAGAAATTAATTTTAAATTTATTCATATTAGTTATTTTTCTTATGCCTATTTTTTCTTTTGCTGAAAATGTTAAAAATGATTTAACAGATTTAAAAAGTATAGATATAGTAGATGTTACTGATTTAAATAAAGTAACTAGTATTTCTAAAAAGAGTGATGGTATTACTATAGATGAATTTCAATCTATGGCATTTACTGAAAAGTATTTAGTTTTAGGTGGTAAAAGTGGTGGTAGAGGAGCTATATTCTTTTTAAATAAAGCTACTTATAGTGTAGAACATGCTTCTTATTATGGAAATTATAATGCCAATGGTATGACTTATGATAAATATAAAGATAAGTTATTAGTAATAGATTCTAGTAATAAGAAATTACTAACAATAAATCCAAATACTTTTGAACTTGAAAAAGCAGCTGATTTAGGAAGTGCATCAGGTCATGCAGTTGCATATAATGATAATACTAATAAATTAATTATATTTGATTCTGATGGTAAGATAATAGATCCTGAAAATTTTAATGTTCTAGATACTTTTGGAGCAAGTATATATGATAGTAAAAAAGATGCTACATATTTTCATCAAATAATATATTATACTTCTCAAAATCAATCAGGTAAAAGACTATTTGAGAAAGTACCTAATAATCATAGTGTTGTTTATACTTTTACTGCTAAAGGGAAATTTATAAAAGCATATTATCTTAAATTTAAAGAAGAAAAAGCAGTTGCATCTATGGATGTATATAGTGGTAAAGCATATGTAATATTTACTGATGGAGAGTTGTATACATCATCTGCATTACTAGGAAATGGTACACAACCAGAATCAGTATATTTTCATGGACATAGAGCTATAAATGTAATAAGAAATACCTTTGCTAATTTAGATTATTTCTTATATTCATCTATTGAATGGATTATTCAAGGTATATTTGATTTAGCTTCTCTTAGAAATAATATAGATATAATTAGTGAAGTAAGAGATAAATTATATGTATTATTAGGAATATTTATGTTCTTTAAATTAAGTGGTAATTTTATTAATTATATGCTTAATCCAGATTTGATGAATGATGATAAACAAGGTACTAAGAAATTAGTATTGAGAACTATAGAAATGTTAGTATTACTACTTATGTTACCTTCTATGTTTGATTTATTATATAGAGTTCAATCAGTAGCAATACCTATCATACCTAAAATATTTTTAAATCAAGATCAAGAAACTGCACAGAAAGATATTTCTAAAAAATCAGAAGGAGTAGCAGTAACTATACTACAACCATATTTTCATCCAATATATGCAGATCCTGCTAGAGAATATCCTTCTATAGATGGTTCTAAAGAAATAACTAATCTAAAAGATTTTGTAACACATGTAAATGATGTATCTCCAGTAGGAGTTGCTAAAGATACAGCAGGTTATTCTTATCAATATAGATATTTATTAGCAAGTTTAGTAGGATTTATTTCTGTAGGATTACTTGCTGGTATAACAGTAAGTGTAGCTTCTAGAATATTTAAACTTATGGTACTAGAAATGATTGCACCTATTCCAATAATGAATAATATTACTCCGAATAGAGATGTTAATCAAAATCCATTTAATAAATGGTTAAAAGAAGTATTAGTTACTTTCTTAGATTTATTTATTAAATTAGCAGCTATCTATTTATTAATATATTTTGCTGAAGAAATAATAGATAATAATATGTTCATATCATGGGAAACTGCTGAAGGAACTGGTATAACTCCCGAAAGATTATTATTCTTAAAATCATTCTTAATCGTAGGAATATTATTTATGATATATAAATCTCCAAGATATATAAATAAATTCTTTGGTATTAATGAAGAAGATGGTACTTTTGTAGGTAGTGTAGGAAGTGCCGCTATTGGATTAGGACATGGACTATTAACTGGTTTAATGACTGGTAAAGGAATTAAGGGTTCTGTTTCTCAAGGAATAAGAGCTATGCATAATGGATATCATAATGCTGCTGCAGAAAGTTTAAGTCAAGCCTGGCAAGATGTTGAATTAGAAACAGGTATGAATAATAGTAAACAAAAAAGAGGAGTAGAAGCAGAATTCCATTCTAATGTAAATGAAGCTAGATTAAAAGCTCAAAGTGGTAAACTAGGTTTATTAGATAATATAAAAGATGCTAAAAGACATGATGATTTAGTTGCTAAACAACAGGCAGTATCTATAGCAGAGGAACGTTATAGAACTATCGTGGAAGAAGGGCAAGCAGCGGGGGAATCTGCAGAAAGTTACTCATCGAGAAGAAGTGATGCTTATAATGATTGGCAAAATAAAATTAAGATTTTAAATCAAGCTGAAAAGAGTTATAAGAGTAGTAAAGAAACTTATGATCGTAGTAATTCTTCTAGTTATTTACAAGAAACGCAATTACCAACAACTGAAGATGGTCAAGTAATAATGGTAACTCAAAGTGAAACAACTACAATTGGTGAAAGAAGAGACAGTAATAATAGTAATGCTAATAATCAGGACGTTTCTGTAGAAACTGCGGTAGTTGAAAATCAAGAATAAAAGATTTCTTTAATAGAAATCTTTTTTATTGCTTTTTAAATATTAAAAATTTTTGTACTAGGAAACTTAATATAAATAATAATACTTCTACTAGTAATTTACTTAAGAATTTATTCATACCTAGATGAACTAATAAACTAAGAATAGTAGTATTTACTATTAGAATAAATATTGCTAATAAAATATATTTTATTATTGTATCTCTGATATCTTTATCATCTTTAAAAACTATTTTTCTATTGAAGTTATAATTAAAAGTTGCAGATATAATTCTTGCTCCTACATTAGATAAAATTATATTACCAGATGCAATTATAATAATACTATATAAGATATAGTCTATTAGAAAAGAAAATAGAGAAGATAAAGAAAATTTAAAAATATTTTTATATATTTTAAAAGAATCTTTTATAGCATGGAAATGAGAGCCACTATTTTTATTTATATAGATAGTTTCTATTTTTTCTTCAATAACATCTATTTCATTTCTTTTTAGATATAGAAGTACATTCATTTCATATTCAAATCTTTCTCCATCAATGGATAACATATATTCCATTAATTGATTACTAAAACTTCTAAGACCGGTTTGAGTATCATATATCTCTTCATGAGTAACTAGTTCAAAAACAAATTTAGTTATTCCATTACCTAGGCGACTTCTTAAGGGAACATTTTTCTCTCTAACTCTTTTACCTAATATTAGAGCATTTTGGTTTTTATAAGCTAAATTACTAAGTTTTAGAGCATCCTTAATAGTATGTTGTCCATCACTATCCATAGTAGTTACTACATAATTATCTTTATAATTCTTTTTTATATATTTTAGTCCTTCTTTTA
>CACYBN010000158.1 GCA_902772675.1 uncultured Erysipelotrichaceae bacterium | reverse complement strand
TCTTTTACTACACTAACAACTTTTTCTACTACTTCTCCTGCTGCAATCTTATTAGCAAGATTTTCATTCATAACTAAAATTTTACTCATAAATAACCACTGTCCTATTCTTCATCTAGTAGACTAAATGTTCCATCATTAGGATCAACTAGATATTTTTGTGACTCATTAGTATCAGTATTAATTACAGTTACAATATACATATTATCATTTCTAACTTCTGCTGCAAAAGTATAATTATCACTATTATAAACTTTCTTTACTGCTTTAATCGCATCATCTTTAGTAAATCCATACTCTTCAGAAACTATCTTTTCATTAACTTCTACTACTTCTTTAGTTTCTTCTTTCTTTTCAGTTTTTTTATCTTTTTTAGTTAAAGAAGGAATAACTAAAGCAAATGAAACAACTACTACTGCAACTAGTATAACCACAATTATAATATTAATCCTTGAATTGGTTTCCTTTTCAACCTTTTTCTTTGCCATAATACTCTCCTTTTTATCTCAATATAATAATATCATAATTTTAAAATCAGTAAAATAGTCTTTTTAGATAGTTTTCAAATAATCATATAAGTTTTTTGCAACATCTTTATTTAGAACTTCTTCTAAATCTTCTAGACTAGCTTCTTTCATTTTTTTAAGTGACTCAAACCTTCTTAATAATTGTTTTCTTCTTTTAGGACCAATACCTTCTACCATATCAAGTAAACTTGCCATAGTACCTTTTGCTTTAATTTGTCTATGATAACTAATAGCATAATTATGTACTTCTTCTTGAATTTTACTTAAGAAAATAAATAAATTACTATGTCTATCTAGTGGTATTTCAGATAAATCAGAATTGATTAAAGAACTAGTTCTATGCTTATCATTCTTTTTTAAACCAATAATCTTAATATCCAATTTAAGACTATCTATAATCTCTTTACATACTTTTACTTGATTCTCTCCACCATCTACTACAATTAAATCACATTTAGTTTCTTCACCCATTAATACTTTATAATATCTACGATATAAAACTTCTCTCATCGCAGCTAAATCATCTTTTACATCAGTAGCTACTCTAAATTTACGATACTCATTTTTATTAGGAACAAAATTATCAAATACAACCATTCCTCCTACATAAAAAGTACCAAATAAATGAGAGTTATCAAAAGCTTCTATTCTTGTAATATTATCATCTTTTAAAATAGCTCTAAGTTCAGTTAAAGCATCATTTATTGCACTTTCTGATTTAGATAAAGTCTCTTCTTCATTATCAAGTTTTATCTTAGCATTTTCTTCTGCTAAATCTAATAACTTCTTAATATCTCCTCTTGAGGGACTATTTATTTTTACATTTAAATATTCACTTAATAAGTCTCTATCTATATAATCAGGAACTATTATTTCTTTTGGCATAATATTATTCTTTTCATAGAATTTAATAATATATTCTAATAAAGTATCACTTACTTCATCTACTATAGTTATTATTTCATCTCTTCTTCCAAACAAAACACCATCTCTTATAAAAAATACTTCAATAGATAAATAATTATTATGTCTATAACAATTAAATAAATCTAAATTATATTTTTGATTAATACTAATCTTTTGATGAGATAAAGTAATATCTATATCATCTATCATTTCTTTTAATTCTAATGCTCTTTCATAATTCATATCATTAGATGCTTGTTCCATTTTCTTAACTAATTTATCTTTTACAATAGAAGAATTACCTTTTAAGAAAGATATTATTTCTTCACACATAGAATCTATCTTTTCTTTAGGTATATCTTTCTTACAATATCCTAAACATTCACCGATATGATAATAAAGACATAAATCTTTTTTTAACTTATCACATTTACGTAATGGATAAACTCTATTAATTATATTAACTGTTTTTCTAGCAGCAGTTACATTAGGATAAGGTCCATATAAATGATTTCTATTCTTTTTTCTATTTATATTTCTAACTATTTTTAAAGTAGGATACTTATCTCTAGTTAATTCAATATATGGATATGATTTATCATCTTTTAATAAGATATTATATTTAGGATCATATTTTTTTATAAGAGTTATTTCTAAAATAAGAGATTCTAATTCAGTAGATGTAACAATATATTCAAAATCTACTATATCATTGACAAGTAATAAAGTTTTTCCTGTTTGTACACGATTAAAATAAGAAGATAATCTTCTTTTTAAATTTTTGGCTTTACCGACATATATAATTACTCCATTTTTGTTCTTCATTTGATAAGAACCTGGAAGTTCTGGTACAAGTTTAAGTTTTTCTTTAATAAAGTTACTTGTCATTTATATACTCCTTAAATCTATCTATAAAATATATTTGACTATTAAAAATCATATTTCTAGCTTCATCTAATTTAAACCATTTATATCCATCTACTTCAGGAAACTCTTGTATTATACCATTATATTCCATAGTAAAGGTATTACTCTTACAATTAGATAGATCATAATCTTTATTTAATACAAATATTATAGCTAACTTCTTATTAGATATTTTCTTAGAGGCAAGATAATCTAATTCATCTATTTCAGCATCTAAATTAGTTTCTTCTTTAAACTCTCTAACTGCAGCTTTTTTAGACGATTCTAATCCTTCTAGTTCTCCTTTCGGTATTGAATAACAATGATCAATAGCTTTTTCCCAATATGGTCCTCCTGGATGAGTAAGTAATACTTCTACTTCATCTGTTTTTCTATATACTAAAATACCTGCACTTCTCTTCATAAATATCACCTCTTTAATTATAACAAATATTTTGATAAAATTTAATTGGTGATTCCATGAATACTATTATTAACGAAAAGAAAGAGCTTATAGAAATTAAAAAATCTAAATTCATTAGTATTATACTTAAAATAGATGATATTAATTCTATAAAAGATATTATAAATAATTATAAAAAAGAATATCCTAAAGCTACTCATTATTGTTATGCATATTCAGTTGATGGATTAAAAAAATCTTCAGATGATGGAGAACCTGGAGGATCAGCTGGTGTTCCAATAATGGAAATAATTAATAAAAACGATTTAAATCATGTACTTGTAATAGTAATAAGATACTTTGGTGGTATCAAATTAGGAATGGGTGGACTAATAAGAGCTTATTCTGAAGCATGTAGAGTTCTAGTAAAAGATAATATTAAAGAAGAAATAAATGGATATAAGATAAGAATTAATACTACTTATCAAGAACAATCAAAATTAGATAATATTTTAAAAGATTATATAATAGAAAAAAAATATGATAATACAGTTCAATATATAATAAAAATACCTGTTGAAAAAATAGATCTATTAACTAATATAGACTATGAAATAATAGATAATATTCTAATATAAAAAGACTTCATTAGAAGTCTTTTATTAATCTTTAAAAACAATTTTCATTACTTCTTCAGATACTTCTTCAGGTGTTTTAATTCTTCCATTATCAACACATTCAATAGTATCCCAATTATATAGTTCAGATAATTCAACATAAGCAGTTTCAGCTTGTTTTAAATGTTCTGGACTTTTTTCATGTTCATCTAAAAATTTTCTATTCTTTTTTAATTTTAAAGAATATTCATAAGGCATATGTAAAAATACTGTTATATCAGCTTTAGGTAAATCTAATAACCAATACTCTAATCTATCAATCCATTGATACATATTAAATCTTTCTGCTTTATCTTTAATCTTTCCACCTTGATGACCCATATTAGATGATGTATATCTATCTAATATTACATAATCTCCAGCGTTTAAATGATCTAATACTTCTTTAATATTATACTTTCTATCAGCAGCATAATATAAACAAGCTACTTTAGGATCTAAATTAGGAGCACCCTCAGTAAAATAAGATTCTCCAATTTCAGGTTTACCTAAATAACATCCACCAACTATTTTACCAGTAGCGGTATCATATCTAGGAAAGTCCATTTTAAATACATTAATATTTCTTTCTTTTAAATTTTTCTCCAATAATTTAGATTGAGTTTCCTTACCAGAACAATCAGTTCCTTCGATTACTATCAATTTACCTTTTTCCATAATTATCTCCTTTTATATAAAACATGATTATAATTTATTCCATTATCTGAATTTGATTTTAATACTTCTCTTGTATACAATTTAGTATCAAATGAAGGGAAGTATACATCTGCATCACTTTCTGCATCTATTTCAGTTAAATATAATCTATCACATACATCTATTAACTGTTCATATACAGATGCTCCACCAATAACATAATAATCTTCATTATCTTTTATATTATTTAATAATTCTTCTTTAGAATGATATATATCTATATCAGGATCTAACTCTCTATCCTTACTAGTTAGAACAATATAATGTCTACCTTTTAATTTACCTGGAAGAGATAAATAAGTATTATATCCCATTATAATATTCTTATTCATAGTTACTTCTTTAAAAAATTTCAAATCATTAGGTAAATGCCATATAAGATCATTATTCTTACCTAATTCATTATTTTTACCAATCGCTGCAATTAAACTAATCATATTATTGTGATATTGGGAATTTTATAGGTCCCATATGTTCATATCCAACTATTTTAATATCTTTTAATTCACGAGAATTATCTATTTTAAAGAAGTCATCTATTTCTGGATTAATCCATAATTTAGGGGCTTTTAAATCTCCTTGTTCATCAAATCTTTTAATTTGTTCTTTTATTCCTTCTACTTGATTAACATAAATATGAGGATCTTTCATACTCCAATCAATTGTTCCTGGTTTTAATCCAGTTACATGAGCTATTAATGATAAAAGAGTTGCATATTGAGTTACATTAAAAGGTACACCTAAAGGCACATCACAACTTCTTTGATGAACCCAAAGATTTAACTTACCATCAGTAACATCCCATTCAGTACTCCATACACATGAAGGTAATACAGCAGTAGGTATATATTCATCTTGCCATAAGCTAATTACCATTCTTCTATCATTAGGATTATTTTTAATCTTATCTATTAAATTATCAATTAAACTATATTTATTTACTATCCATCCATAAGCAGTCCCAATAGTATGAGCCCATTCCTTACCAAAATTCTTTTCAACTTTAGTCTTAACTAATTTACCATTTTCATCTGGTAACATTTGCTCTGCTCTCCAGATACCATCTTCACCAATTTCCCATTCATCCCAGATTTTAACTCCACGTTCTTGAAGCCATCTTACATCATTACTTTTTGCTTGATAGATCCAAAGCATCTCAAGAATAGCTGCTTTAAAATATAATTTTTTAGTAGTAAGAACTGGAAATTCTTTACTTAAGTCAAACTTTAAATGATAACTAGGAATCTTAATAGTATTAATACCTGTTCTATTTTCTACTTCTACTCCCTCTTTTAAAATCTTTTTACATAATTTGATGTATTCTTTATCCCATTTAGACATATAATTCTCCTATCCTATAATATTTTCTTCTTCATCAAAACTAACATTTAAAAATTTACGACTAGCTATATATTCACACATATGAACAAAATTTTGATACTTAGTTTTAGGAGGTTCTAGTACATCTACTCCATTATAATCAGTTATCCATGGACCCATATGAGTTTCAATAACACTAGCTATAAATTCTATATCTTCATCATTCATACTAAGATTTTCTTTATTATCTCTAACATATTGAGCTGCTAATAAAGGATGATCAAATCTAGTATATCTTTCTTTAGGATTACCACTTTTTAGTCCATCATGTAAAACGCAAGCAATAATCATTAAATCTTGTTCTCTTTTAGTATATTTACCACCAATACAAGGATTATCAATTAATTCTTTAGCAATTCTAGCAACAACTTTAGTATGTCTTACTAGTCCACTTTTACTAGTAGTATATTCTGGATGATACTTACCAGTAGAAGATGCTGGAATCTCAAAAAAATAGTCAGGTAATCCATCTATTAAATACATTAAATCATTTCTATATAAATCATCTTTAATATAATTAATTTCTGTTTTAAAAACTTCAACTTTATTCATCATCTTCTCCTATAAAATTAACTAAAATACTATTTGATATATATAATTTATCTTCTGGTATATAAATATAATCTCCTTTATTTACAAGGAATTTATTATTTACCATTTCCATTATATCAAATTTATCTTCTAATTGAATGTGATATTTATCAAAAAAAGATTTTTTATTAACCCCTTCAATTTTTCTTAGTCCAAGAATCATTTCATATTCCATTGAACTATTCTTAGTAATATATTCTTTATCTAATATATAATTACCATCTAAATACTTATTAATACTACGAGTATTAGAATATCTAAAATTATCTATATATCCAGAAGCTCCTAATCCTATTCCTAAATATTTATCATTATTCCAATAAGTACTATTATGAATAGATTGATATCCTTCTTTACAAAAATTACTAATTTCATAATGAATATAATTTCTTTCTTTTAAATAATTAATTATAAAATAATACATTTCTGAATCTATTTCTTCAGATATATTTTTAGTTTTATTATTATATAAGACTGTATTCTCTTCAATTATTAGAGAATATATAGACATATGAGGTATATCTAAAGATATAAAAAACTCTAAGTCTTTTTCTAAATCTTCAATTGTTTCATTTGGAAAAGCATACATCAAATCAATATTTATATTTGTAAAATATTTCTTACATAAATCTATTTTATTTTTAAGACTAGTTATATCATTAGATCTATTTAAAAGTTTATAAAACTTACTATTAATAGTTTCTATTCCAATACTAATTCTATTTACTCGATGATTTTTTAAAATAATAAGTAATTCTTCATTGATATCTTCTGGATTTATTTCAAAAGTAAATTCATAATTATTAGATAAATTTATATTATCAGTTATAGAAAACAATCTTTCTAATTGATTATTATTCAAAGAAGAAGGAGTTCCTCCTCCTATATAAATAGTTTTAATATTATCTGGTATTTCATAATTAGATATTTCATCTTCTAAACTATCTAAATATTTATCAACTAATTCTTCATTGTAGAACATCTTACAAAAGTCACAATAAGAGCAGATATTATGACAAAAAGGGATATGGATATAGATTGAACTATAATTATTCATTCTATTTACCGCGTCCCTTTTCATTATTTATTATATTATGAACACTACTTAAAGAAATACCTACTTCTTTAGCAATTTTTCTCATTGATAATCCATTTACTCTTAAATTTTTTACTACATCTATTCGACTTTCTACCTTATCTATTCTTGATGCATCATACAATTCATGAATTAGTTCTAATTTATCTTTATAAGAATCTAGAAAACTTGATGCCCATTTATTCATCTTTTTCTTTTCTAAAGCACAAGCATCTACTTTAGTAGCTAAAGTATCTAAATGTTCTTCTTCTAATCCTGGAAACAATCTTAAATAATCAGATTTTCTTTCTCTAATCCATTTAAGACATCTTTTAACTGTAGATAGAGGTACATCAGCATAAGTAGCTATATCAGATGTAGTAGCCCCACTTTCAACATATAGTTTAGATACTTCTAATCCAAATAATAATTTGCTTTTTAATTGTTCCTCATCTATCATTCTATTCACCATCCATACTTAATACACTCATAAATGCTTCTTGTGGTAATTCAACACTACCAATTTGTTTCATCTTCTTCTTACCCTCTTTTTGTTTCTCTAGAAGTTTTCTCTTACGTGTAACATCTCCACCATAACATTTAGCTAAAACATCTTTTCTAAGAGCTTTAACTGTACTTCTAGCTATTACTTTATGACCTATCGCAGCTTGTATTGGTATTTCAAATAATTGTCTAGGAATAGAGTCTTTTAAACTCTCTACTACGCTTCTACCACGATTATAAGCAAAATCTTTATGAACTATAATACTCAATGCATCAATTACTTCTCCATTTAATAAAATATCCATTTTAACTAGATTACTTGCTTTATATCCAATTAAATCATAATCAAATGAAGCATATCCTTTAGTATAACTTTTTAATTTATCAAAGAAATCATATACTACTTCAGATAGGGGTATTTCATATTGACTATTTACTCTAGTAGGATCTAAATAATCCATCTTTAAATAATTACCTCTTTTATTTTGACATAATTCCATAATAGGACCTATATACTCGCTTGGAGTAAATATATTAGTCTTAATATATGGTTCTCTTACTTCTTTTATTTTAGTAGATTCAGGCATCTTACTAGGAGCATCTATATAAATAATTTCACCACTAGTTAAAACTACTTCATAAATAACAGATGGTGCTGTAGTAATTATTTCAATATTAAACTCTCTAGTAATTCTTTCTTTTACTACATCCATATGTAATAGACCTAAGAAACCACATCTAAATCCAAATCCTAAAGCTGTACTAGTTTCAGGAGAATATTCTAAGGATGCATCATTTAATTTTAATTTAGCAAGACTTTCTCTTAATTCTTCAAATCTACTAGACTCTATAGGAAATAAACCACAAAAGACCATACTCTTCATTGGTCTATATCCTGGTAATTTATTTAAAGCTTTATCATTCTTATGAGTAATTGTATCTCCTACATTAATATCACTAATGTCTTTAATAGCACCAGAAATAAATCCAACTTCTCCAGCATGTAATTCTTTTAATTTTTCTTCTTTTGGAGTACGTCTAATTATTTCAACGACATCATAACATTTATTATTAGACATCATTTCTATAGTATCACCAATTCTTAATACACCATTAACTACTCTAACAGATATTACTACTCCTCTATAAGAATCAAAAACACTATCAAATACAAGCATTTGTAATTTATCGTTGTCAGATCCTTTAGGAGCAGGAATATTTTCTATTATTTTTTCTACTAGTTCTTGTACACCTTCTCCAGTTTTTGCACTAGTACATATAATATCTTCTTCTTTAAATCCTAAGTAATCAATAATTTCTTTTTTTACTTTATCTATATCAGCATTAGGTAAATCTATCTTATTAATAACTGGTATTATTACTAGATCATTCTCCATAGCTAAATATAAATTAGCTAAAGTTTGAGCTTCTATACCTTGAGTAGCATCTACTAAAAGCAAAGCTCCTTCGCAGGCAGCTAATGATCTACTTACTTCATATGAAAAATCTACATGTCCTGGAGTATCTATTAGATTAAGACTATATTCTTCTCCTTGATAAGTATATTTTAAAGAAGCAGTATTAAGTTTAATTGTAATACCTCTTTCTCTTTCTATATCCATACTATCAAGTAATTGTTCTTTTGCTTCTCTTTTAGTTACTGCTCCAGTAATTTCCATTATCCTGTCAGCAAGTGTACTTTTACCATGATCAATATGTGCTATAATTGAAAAGTTTCTAATATGAGATTTGTCCATATTTATCACCTGTAGATATTATACCACTTTAATTCAAATAAGTGCACACACTGACAAAGAAAATCCCATCTATTTGTT
>CACYBN010000157.1 GCA_902772675.1 uncultured Erysipelotrichaceae bacterium | reverse complement strand
CCTTTTAGAGTATATTACTTCATATTATATTTTAACTTAAAATGCAATTTAAGTCCATGTGGTATAAGTATTTTAATATAGTATAGACACATATTTACATATTGACAAAAAATAGAGTAAATGATATAATAAGAACTCGTTTTGGAGGAATAAAAATGGAAAAAGAAAAGAATTTAAATCATAATACAAAAACTAAACCAAAAAAGAAATCTCGTATAGGAGTTGTTCTAGTAACTAGTGCTATTTTAGGAGTTTCTATAGCTGGTTATGGTGCATTACAAAGTGAATCACCAGTAGTATGGAGTAATGATACTACTACTAGTGTTGTACAAATGTATTCTGGTATAACAATACTAGATGAAGCTGTAGAAAGTTATAATAATGCTAATGGAGTAGATTTATTACAAAGAATAGATAATATTGAAGAAATAATAGATTTATCAGAGGAATTACATGATTTAGATTTAGCTGAAATTGTTAATGGATTAGAAGTGCCAGAAGTAACTGATTATAATTTTTCTACTGAAGAAGTTAAGAAAAGAATTGAAGAATTAAAAGATTATCAAAGAAGAGGAATAAATGGAACTACTTTATCTAAAGAATCAGAAGATTATTTAAGATTAGCTATGGATTTATATCGAGATGAACAAAGAGTTAATTATAGTATCCAAGGACCTTGTTACAACGATATATTCCAATTAGGACTTAGAACTATTAAAGCTAAAGTAGCAAATGCTTGTGATTTTGGTCCTTCTTCTATTGATAATATGATTTTAACTAGAAATTCTAAAGGTGATAATATTATTCTTTATACTGGTGAAACTGGTAATGAATATACACTTCATTTTGAAAAACATGCTTTAGATTTTTTAACTTCAGGTAATTTTGTATCTAGTTATGCAGAGAATCTATTTACATGGCAAGGTTTATCACTTGAACCATCAACAAATTATGATGGAGAAAAAAATGAAGGATTAAAGGATGCTATTAATACTACAAAAACTTTAATAGAATGTGAATGTACAATTACTCGTGATAATGAATTAAAATTAGCTGGTCCTGTTGCTTTTTATAAAGTTAAAAGTTTAGGTGTAAAAGGTGAAGAGAAGGAGAATAAGATTGCTTAAGGCAATCTTTTTTTTATAGATATTTTTTTTATAAATGTTATAATCTTAATATAGGGTAGTGGTGGTATGAAGAAAAGATTAAAAGAGATTATAGCAGTTATAGTAGCAGTGGTAGTACTTATATTAAATGCTTTTGGAGTAAATGTTAATGAAGTAATAGATGTTACTAAAAGTGAATTAGATATATTAAGTGGTACTAATAGAGATGTTAAAAAATTAGATATTTCTAGTGATTTAAGAGTCTTTTTTATTGATGTAGGACAAGCAGATTGTATATTGATTCAAAGTAATGGAGAAAATATGTTAATAGATGCTGGTAATAATGGAGATGGTAAGAAAATATCTAATTATTTTAAAGCTTTAGGTATAAAGAAATTTAAGTATGTAGTAGGAACTCATCCACATGAAGATCATATTGGTGGCTTAGATAATATAGTTAGAGATTTTGATGTAAATAAATTATTTATGCCAGATGTAGTAAGTACTACTACTACATATACTAGTATTTTGGATGAACTAGAAAAAAAGGATAAAAAAGTTACTATTCCTAAAGCTGGATCTAAATATAAAATAGGTAATGCTGAATTTACTATAATTTATTTAGATGATGATTTAGAGGATTTAAATAATGATTCAATAATTATAAAATTAGTTTATGGAAAACAATCATTTTTATTTATGGCTGATGCTGAAAGTAAAATAGAAGAAATAATTAAAGATAAAGATATAAGTGCTACTGTATTAAAAGTAGGACATCATGGATCTAGATATGGAAGTACTACTGATTTTTTAAATGTAGTAAATCCAAAATATGCAGTTGTTTCATGTGGTAAAAACAATGATTATGGTCATCCACATAAAGAATTTTTAAAACGAATGAAAAAGAAAAATATAGAGGTTTATAGAACCGATAAAATGGGTACTATATTATTTGATACTAATGGTAAAAATATGAATATAAGTTATTTTAGTACTAATACGAATGGAGATTAAATATGAGATATATAATAGATAGAATTGAAGAAAGAATTGCAATTTGTGAAGAAAGTACAACTAATAAGATGATTAAAATAGATGTATCTTTATTACCTGATGATATTCATGATGGAGCAGTTTTAGATTACAAGGATGGAAAGTATACTTTAAATATTGAAGAAGAAAAGATATTAAGAGAAAAAATAAGTAATAGATTGAATAATATAAAAGACCAATAGACCTTTTTTTAATATCTTTTCTATAATATAATAATAACATATCTAGGAGGTGCCTTATGATCATAGGTTATAAAGCTTTTAATCCAGATGGTACAACTAGATATGGAGATAAACTAGAAATAGGGAAACTTTATACTGTGTCTGGAATAATACATACTAGATTTGGTGATGACCAAAATAATGGTTATCACTATTGTAAAGATATAGGAGCGGTATTTAGATTTTTCGATTTTGATGATGGAGTTGAACCAAAAATAGCTAGAATTATAGCTTCAGGAGATACTGATAGAGTAGAAGATATAACTGGTGACTATGAAACTTTTGCAAGTAGGTCAATAATACTTGAAAAATGGTTAACACATGAAGAAATAGTAGATACAGTACTTGCTAGTATTTCTTCTATTAGACTAGCTCTTCTATGTAATAATTTTGTTTTATACGGAGATGAAAAATATAGATTATTAGATAGAGTAAAATGTGATAATGGTCTTACTAAAGAAGTTCTTTATTATAAGTTTGGATATAAAAATATCTATTATTTAGATTATGATGAAAAAAAAGAACTAATAAAAACAGAAATGAAAAGATTAGAAGAGAATAAAGGAAAATCTAAAACACTTTTTAATAAAAATAATTAATCAT
>CACYBN010000156.1 GCA_902772675.1 uncultured Erysipelotrichaceae bacterium | reverse complement strand
TCGCTAATCAATTAAAGAATAATTTCCATCCATATCCTAAACAGTAGAAGTAATACTATCTACTCGCTAATCAATTTCAGAAAAACTGCCTTCGATATTAGCTACTCTAGTTAAAATTCCATCAACACGAGCATCAGCTATAGAATAATTGCCATCAGCATCCTATACTAATGTAGTAATCTTATCAACTTTCTAATCAATTAATGAATATTTTCCATCTACATCTTCAACTCTAGAACTAACTTCTCCAACGGTCTATGCTATTTCAGAAAAGTTACCTTCCATACTCTCAACTCTAGAATTAATCTATTGCGCGGTCTATGTTATTTCAGAAAAATTACCTTCTACATCTTCAACTTTAGTTTGAATCTATTGAGCTGTTATCTATAATTGACCATAACTGCCTTCAAGAGCTTCTACTCTAAGAGTGATGTCTGTAGGAGTCTGAGATATTTGAGAATAATCTCCTGTTAAAGATTCAACTCTACTACTAATCTCATCCGCGGTTATCTATAATTGAGCATAATTACCTTCCATAGATTCTACTCGTTCAGTAATACTATTAGCAGTTTGAATAATTGAAGAATAATCTCCTTCTAAGTCAGAAACTCTAGTACTAATAGCTTCTGCTGTCTAAGAAAATTCTGATACTTTTCCATCTAACATATTACTAACCTCAGTGCGAATTTGTTCAGCAGTAATTTCAATCTCAGCTCTCATTTTATTATCAACATCATTAACTTCAGCTCTAATTTCTCCTGCAGTCTAACTTATAGCTGAATACATATTATTGTTATGGTCATAAACCTCACTTCTAATTTCTCGAGCAGTCTATGAAATTAAAGATTCTAAATTATTTTTATCATCATGTACTTCACTACGGATTTCACTAGCTGTCTATGATATAACAGAATACATATTATTATTATGGTCATATACTTCACTACGAATTTCTCCAGCTGTTTGTGAAATCTTTGATTCTAATCCATTATAATAATCATGAACTTCACTACGAATTTCTCCAGCAGTTTGCGAAATAAGGGATTCTAAACCAGAAGAAAAGTCGTAAACTTCACTTCTTATTTCTCCCGCAGTAATAGATAAAATAGATTCAAGTCCTGCCTACATATTTTCTGCTTCTAAACGAATTTCAGTAGCAGTTTGTATAATAGCAGTTTTAAGACCTTCTTCTACACTTTCAACCAAAGACATAAAACCATCAGCAGTAGTTCCAATTTGGATATTTAATCCATCTATTTGCTAATTAATATTATTTATTTCAGTATTTATTCTTTTATCAAACAAATCTTTTAATGATACTACTTGACCATTTAAGATAGATAAAATTCTATCTGTGCGACCAGCTGTTTTTCTTGAATATAACCCTACAATAAAACGACGTTTATTATCTGCTGTATTTAACATATAAACTTTATCACCAGTTTCATATGTAGGATTATCAGAATAAGCAATTTCCTAAAGCTATTGGTTTGAAGTTACTTTATAGATACCAGCATTAGCATTAGTATCATCAACAATTTCAACTAGTTGCGTAGCATCATATGGTAAATTTTTAATTCGTTCAGCGACTATAGTATCTATTGAACGAAATAAACTTTCACTATAATCATTTTCAAACATATACTATTTCGCTCCTTTTTCTCATAATTCTATATAATAATCAAAAAAACGATAAATATATTATCAGATATTGGCCGATATAAATAATAAAAAGGGAAAGATACATATAAAGTATCTTTCCCTTTTTAAATTAAAATTTAGTAATATACATATCTTCAAATGTCATTGAAGACATATTTTTACGGTTAGCATACTATGAAGCCTTATTAACTAAATTGTCAAATGCCATCTCAATCTCACTAGATTGAGTAACATTGGGGAATGAAGCTTCAATATGAACATTTTGTTCTACCTATTGGTTCTATAAACCTTCAAGCATTGGAGTGGACATAGATGTAAAACCATTCTAAAAAGCTAGAGCCTAAGTCTCTAAATCTTTTAATATCACTGAAATGTTTA
>CACYBN010000155.1 GCA_902772675.1 uncultured Erysipelotrichaceae bacterium | reverse complement strand
TTTTCTAGTCTAATTTTAAATGTAATAGACTTCTTACCTTCAGGAATCTTTTCTCCTTTATATTCTTCAACAAACTCTAATTCTTTAACTTTCTTAGCTATAAGTTCTACTATTTGACCCCATTTAATATCATTATCTACTAAAATAGATAGATCTTTTTCTACTAATGGCAATTCAGGTAGTCTTTCATATTTATTAGTACGAGAAGTATATGGTACTAATTTTTCTTCATCTAATTCAAATATAGCTACATTAGTTCTTTTAATCTTACAATCATTCATTACTTGAACTGATAATAATCCTAAAGAACCAATAATTTCTCCATCTTTAACTATATTAATATAAGCATTTTTATCAGCCCATTTAGGTTGTTCTAATTGATCATACTCAATACTTTCCATATGACAATATTCAGATATATTATCAATTACTCCTTTTAATTCATAGAAGATTTCTTTAGCATTTTTACCAACTACTGCACCAGCTAAATGATTTATTTGAAGAGGTAATATTTCATCATCTGAAGATGGTCTATAATCACCCTTCTTATAAATTTCTCCTAATTCATATATTCTAAAACTATCATAATATCTTAAATTCTTAGAAATAGCTCCTAATAATCCAGGTATTAATGATAATCTTAAATAAGATAATTCTTCTGATGGAGGTGTAGCTAATCTAACAGATTCAGATAAATCTATATGAGCAGCATTTATATATTTATCATCAATCCATGGATAAGTATATATTTCATAGAATCCACATCTATTAGATAAATATTCTTTTAATCTTCTTATTAATAATTGATCATTTTGAATAATAGAATGATTAACATCCATATTAATTGGTTTAGATTCAAAACTATTAAATCCTAAAATTCTAGCAATATCACCCATTACATCATCTTTTAGAGTAACATCATAAGTAGATCTATAAGTAGGTACTAATACTTTATATACACCTTTTTTAAGTTCTACTTCATAACCTAAATTAGTAAGTATTTCAATAATTTTCTTAGAATCTATTACTTTACCTAATCTAGTATTTAAGAATTCTTCACTTATTTCTATTTCATTTCTCTTAGTAGGATTAGGATTTAAATCAGTATATTTAATAATCTTACTATCTGGGAATATCTCTTTAATTAAAGATAAAGATAAATTAACTCCTTGATCAATTCTTTGAGTATCTATACCCTTTTCATATCTAATAGAAGAATCAGTCTTTTCAGCAAATCTTTTACCAGTCTTTCTAATAGTAGATGCATCAAAGTTAGCTATTTCTAATACAATACCTGTAGTTTCAGGTAGAATAGAATCTTTTGCTCCTCCTCTAATTCCTGCTAAACACATAGGATCATTACTATCACAAATTACTAAATCATCTTCAGTTAATTTAATAGATTGATGATCAAGTAATAATAATTCTTCATCTTTTTTAGCATTTCTAACTACTATTTTTTCTCCTGCTACATGAGTTTTATCAAAAGCATGAGATGGTTGCCCAACTGCCATCATTACATAGTTAGTTATATCTACAATAGCATTAATTGGACGCGAACCAGTTTTTACTAATAATGATTGCATCCACATAGGTGATGGTTTTTCATAAATACCATCTATTTCTATACCCACATATCTATGACATTTATCTGGTTCTTTTATTTCTACATCATATTTAGGTATATTTTTATCTATATCAAATGTTTCAAGTGGTTTTAATGGAACATTATAAATAGTAGATAATTCTCTAGCTATACCATAGTGACCCCATAAATCAGGTCTATTAGATAAAGACTTATTATCTATTTCTAAAACTGTATCATCCATATCTACTACATCTGCTATATTATCTCCAGGCTTACAGTCAATACCTGATAAATCTACTATTTCATGTTCTGATTGTGGTTTAAAGAAATCCATTAAGAATACTTCTTCTGCTCCACAAATCATACCATATGAAGGAACTCCTCTCATCTTAGTTTCTTTTATTTTTACTGGTTCTCCTTCTCCATGCCAAACTACTTCACTTCCTGGTTTAGAAATTACTACTAGTTCACCTTCATATAAATTAGAACCACCACATACGATTTGTTTAGGTTCATCTTCACCTATATCAACCATACATACTCTTAATTTATCTGCATCAGGATGCTCTTTTACTTCAAGGATTTTACCTACTACAATATCATGAAATTTATCTTTAGTATTTTCATATCCTTCTACTTCTACTGTTCTAAGAGTCATATCATAAGCTATTTGTTCATTTGTTAAATCTTTTGGTAAATCTACATATTTTCGTATTAAATTTAATGATACTTTCATAATAATCTCCCTTCTACTTAAATTGTTTTAAAAATCTTAAATCGCATCCATGGAATAATCTAA
>CACYBN010000154.1 GCA_902772675.1 uncultured Erysipelotrichaceae bacterium | reverse complement strand
TGCTATTGCTATTAAATATAAAAGGACAACACAAAAAATTAAAAATATTATGATATCTTTTTTATCAGCTCTTACTTTTAATTTCACGTGTACTCACCTCGCAACTATATTATACAATAATATTTCGTTTTTTGCATTAAAAACTATTTTATTATAGCACTCTTTATAACTTTATACTTAAAATATTTTGGATTTTTATTAACTTTAAACTTTAATTGTTTATGTGTTACGGTTCCTTTTAGTTTACTAGTTACTACTTTACTAGCATCACTAAACCTATCAGCACCTATATATCCTTGAACATCAGTCTTATATTTTAACTCACTTTTAGTACCAGTTGAATGAAATGTATAAACATACATATTAGCTAAAATAGAATTCCCATCAGAATAACCTAACTTCTCTATTCCAACTAATGCTGATTCTTTAGGAACATTCTTATTATTAAGTAAAAAACAATAACTATTATTTTCAATTCTTACATATTCATAATAACCAGGTAAATATTCTATATATGCATCAACTTTGCCTAGATTATATAACTCTTTATATCCATCTATTAAACGTTGTTTACTTATACAATATATTTTTTCTTCAGTATCATAATAAGTAAAAAATGACTTATTTGATGTTGAAAAATTATACATATACTGTTCTAATAAAGTTTGTGTATAAGATGTTGGCAATGAAGCAACTTCCATGCTAGGCATAGTAGCTACTTTTCTAAAATAATAATCATTCTCTAATTGAGTTTTAATATCTTTATATTTTTTAGTTGTTGTTGAAACTAAATCTCTTTTTCTTATTTTTATAATTGTACTATTTTCTTCAAAAGAATTTTCTATTCTTTCTTGTTTATCACTAAGTATTAAAGGAATAGTTATGCAAGCAACAATTATCAATAAACAACCAATTATAGTAAATTGAAACATTCTCTCTTTCATAACTACTCTCCTTAATTTGAAGTTTTCCTAGTAGTTGTTGAATGATTACTAGGTCCCGTTCCATTTGTTGTTCCACTTGTTGTTCCAGTTGTAGTACCATTAGTTTCATTTTCTTCTTCGGAGCATCTAACTACTGCTGCACCTTCATCGCCATATTCTTCAGCTATGATTTGAGAGAAGTGCATTCCAGCATCTGATTTTCTCTTCCATCCTTTTTGAATACTTGATACATAATGTGCACTAAATGGTTTATCATCTTTAACTACTAAGTAATCTGCTGCTTCATCATAATATTCAGAGTATTTTTGTATTAGTGATTCTGAAGCTGCTCTATGATATGTTCCACCACCAGGTAAATATGATGTACATTTAAATCCACCACAATTAATATTAGCTTTTTTAGCATAACATCCTTCAAGCATAGAACAATAAACTTGATCACAGTTTCCACTTCTCATAGTTATGTAAGAACCTTTATCATAGTTATTTCTTCTCTTAAGTGAATATGATATAGCAGCTACCATTTCACTCTTAACATAGTTTTCTCCAGAGTCACTTACTTCACCATAAGCAACACCCATTATATAATCTTTAAATGACGTATTCTTAATAAAGTTTCCATCACAATCTGTTACTCTAACAGAAATAGCATCTATAGGTGCTGTTAGATAGTTTCCACAATAAGCCCCATATATATAAGGTCCTAATTGTGATTTGAATTTTTCATCTTGATCTTCAAATAATAATATTTCATTAATATGAACTTTTTTACTAAATAGATATACTATTGTAGTCTCTATATCTTTAGGAGTAATTACATCATCATATTTTAAATTGATTTGTGGATCTTCTATAGATTTTTTATAATATGGGAATTTCTCATAAATGTATCCATTTTTATATACAAGAGGTACTTTTCCTTCAAGTCCTTCAGCAGGTTCTAATTTATCCACTTCTCCACTTTCAATATCTGCATGTACTAAGAAAGTATTTTCATTCTTAGGTTCTTGTACTTTTAACTTATATTTACATTCTGGATCTGTTGCTTCAATGGCTGAATTGTTTTGAATAACTTTTTCATATTCATCAGCGACTTTTTTACTATATCTCATCATTGTTTTCCATTTATCAGAGCTATAATAATAAACATCAACATGCTTTTCTTCACATTTATCTCCTAATGCTAAAGGATTGTAAGCATAATAATCATAAGATCCATCTAATATAGAATAATCAATTAAATCATCTAGATCTTCTATTTCTAAGATATCTCCTTCATTGATTATATTTTTAAGAGTTGCAAAGTGTTCTGTAGCAGGTACCATCTCTTTAACACTTTCTGGATTAACATAATCATTATATTCTGGTTGTTTAGTAAATCCATAGAATACTGCTGAAAGTATAAGTCCTCTATCTAATGTAATATCTATACCTTTTGCTTTTATCTCTTTTTCTCTTTTTTCTTCATATTTTTGAATATGTCTTATATTAGCGCATACTGAAGAAAGGTTGCCGTCCCAACCATCAAACCAGTCTCTAATATTACTTATTAAATTTGCCTTGCAATCATTATCTTCTTTTAGTTTAGTTACTAATTCTTCTCTTGTATATGGAATACCAGTTTCTGGATCATATTGTAGTTTTTCACTTGTTAATAAACCATCTGCTTTTTCTACAGATAATCCAGGTTTAGTATCAGCTTCTGATATACCAAAGAAAGATGATATAGAACCAATTACATTATCTACAAGAGCTACGTAAATTGATATAAAGAATATAGGAAGAAGAATTAATACAGTAGAAATAATTACAAATATTGCAATTCTTCTTTTAATAGCTTTTATTATTTTAGCTTTAATTCTTTGTGGAGCTTCTTCTTTTGCTTCATCAATATCTTCTCTTGCATCATTTTCTATTTCTTTTTTGCTTTTACCATCTGAAGAAGCATTTGCTTGTGTTTCTTGAGCTTGAGCACCAGCTCCATTTTGTTGAGATTGTTGTAATCTTTGTTCAGCTTCTCTTTCCCTATCTACTGAAGCAGGTCTATATGCAGAATTATGATCAGCTTGATTAGTTTGTCTATTTCTAATAGCATCTATATCTCTTTGATTATCATCTTGCTCTGCATTTTTAGCGTTAGATACTTTATTTGATAAATCTTTTCTATTAGCTGCTTCTTTTCTTCTTTCAGCAGGTGATTGTGAATAATCTGCATTACCTTGACTGGAACTACCACCTGAACTACTTGGTGATCCTGAACCACTAGGTTTACTTGAACCACCCTTACTATCAATGCCTCCTTGTTTAGGCATTTCATTTGGTTTAGAAGGAGCTGTTGATGCTTTACCAGCACCAGCTTTAGCACCGGCTGCATTACCTGCTTTAGCACCTGCAGAACCACCCGCACTACCTCCACCTGCTGCTGCTTTCATCTCTGCTGCTTTTCCAATTTTATCTCCTATTCCAGATTCATTTAGTGCATTTAAACCTTTTTGAGCGCCTGGAACAAACTTAGCAGATTGAGTAACTGATTTTCCAAGGAGTTCTGTAGCTTTTCCACCTGTTATTTTATCAGCAGCTTTTACACCTGTGCCAATAGCTGCTGCAACTGGATGTCCACTTGCTTGAGCAACACTAGCCGCATTACGAATGTTATCAGCATTGTTGGCATCTGCCCTAGCTCTTTCATACGCTTTTTCTTCGCTTGAAGCCATATTGCTCATCTCCTTTCTATTGTACATACTATTTTCATTATAACATATTCACCCATTAAAAAAAACTTCATAATGAAGTTTTTTATATTATAATCCACCACCAGCACCAAATGATTCTAATTCTTGTTGAGTAGCAATTACGTTAATACGCATTCTTCTACTTCCACAAACAAATAGCGCTTGTCCTTGACTATATCTCTTTATCGAATCTTTCTCTTGATCATTCAAATCAACTAATTGCGATAAGTCCTCAACAGCTTGTTTCTTAAGACCCATTACTAAGTAATAAGAAGCGTTATCAAATATTGCTTTACCATGTATTAATACATGTGGTGCGGCAAAGTCTGTTGGTTGTTGAGTAATAATTATAGTACCTGTGTTATATTTACGACTACGTCTTTGAATACGTGCTAG
>CACYBN010000153.1 GCA_902772675.1 uncultured Erysipelotrichaceae bacterium | reverse complement strand
GTAAGATATCCTGAAAGAGCTGAAATGAATGCTGACATTAATGACTCATTAATCGTTGAATTCTATAACAGATAGAATAAATAAAAAGCAATCAAATGATTGCTTTTTTATTTTGTATAATTCCAAATACTTAATTTTCCTTTGGCAGGTATCGGATCTATTATTTCAATATCATCTAATACCCAGGCATATCTTCCTATTTCATAATGGCCACATTCATATTCAGGATGCTCATTTTTAATTTTTTCTAAGAATTCTTCATCCATATAAATACAATCAACTAATTTACAACGACATATTATATTTCCATAAGATAATTTATTATTTGGTAATAAAGATAAAAGATATTCAATTCTTTTATCTTTTTTTACTAAACTTTTACCTGCATGAATATATAATTCACCTCGATAATTAGTTCTCCATGAACGAGTCTCTATATGTTTAATTTCATTTGCTATTAAACTAGCAAATGGTTCTTTTAAAGTTAATACTTTCATTAGATAAATCTTAATAAATAATATTGTTTTTTACCACGACGTACTACTACATACTTTTTACCAAAAGCATCGTCTTTTTTAACAATAAAATCAACATCATTTATTTTATCCCCATTAACAGTAATACTATTACCTGTAACTAATTCTCTTGCTTCTCTTTTACTTGAACAAATTTTAGTATTAACAAGTAAATCTATAATATTTTCTTCACTATTAATTTCAACATTAGGTACATCTTTAAAAGCATCTTCTATTTCAGATACTGATAAATCTTTAATATTTCCTTTAAATAAAGCTTCACTAATTTTAACAGCTTCTTCATAAGCTTCATGTCCATGTAAGAAAGTAATTACTTCTTCAGCTAATTTCTTATGAGCTACTCTTAAATGTGGATTTTCTTTATTTTCTTTTTCAAGTTCCATAATTTCTTCTGGAGTTAAGAAAGTTAAGAATTTTAGGTAATCGATAACTTTTTCATCTTCAGAATTAACAAAGAATTGATACATTTCATATGGAGATGTCTTATTTCTATCTAACCAAATTGCTTTACCATTAGTTTTTCCAAATTTAGTACCATCACTCTTAGTAAGTAAAGGCATAACAAACCCATAAGCTTCTTTACCAGTTTTCTTTCTAATTAAATCAATACCTGCAGTTATATTTCCCCATTGATCTTGACCTGCTACTTGAAGAGTAACATTCTTATCTCTATTTAAAATATAAAAGTCAAATGCTTGCATAATCATATAAGAAAATTCAGCATAAGTAATACCTGTTTCTAATCTTCTAGCTACTATATCTTTATCTAACATATAGTTAACATTAAAGAATTTACCATAATCTCTAAAGAAATCTATAAAATTAACATCTTTAGACCAATCATAGTTATTAACTACTTCAAATCCAAATATTTCTTCAGCTTGTTTCTTTAAACATTTAAAATTGTGATCTACTTCTTCTTTAGTAATCATTGGTCTTTCAGCATCTGGCTTTGGATCTCCGATTAATCCAGTAGCACCACCTACTAATAAAATAGGATGATGTCCAGCATCTTTTAATCTTTTAGAAATCAAGAAAGATGAAAAATGACCGATATGCATACTATCTCCAGTTGGATCAGTACCTATATAAAATGTTAATCCGCCATTATTCAATTTTTCTTCTAATTCAGGACTACTAACATCTTTGATAAGTCCTCTCCATTTTAATTCATCATATATTTTCATATTTCCTCCTACAAATAAAAAAAGTATTATTTCTTAGAGGCGCTTTCGCGTGGTACCACTCTAATTCATAATACTTTATGCTCTTAATACTATAACGCGTTACCGTTTTGACTCCAAATATGTATATTCATTAATATAATCATTTCATTTCCAACAACCATGAACTCTCTATATTATTTATATTAACTACTAGTATTCTTCATTGCCAATTAATAGATATAATACTATTTACTTAATTTTTTTTCAATACTTTTTGTAAATGCTAAAGCTTTTTTTCTTACTTCTTCAGCTGCATTAGCTACTTCTTCAGAACCTTTTTCTTTAGCAACTTCTACTATTTCAGCTGCTTTAGCTTTGATATCTTCTGCTTTTTCTCTAGCTATTTCAAGTACTTTTTCTTTATCTAAATTAGTTAATTCTTCTCTTAAATCTTCAACTCTTTCAGATAAATCTTCTCTAACTTCAGCAGGATCTATCTTTTTAATTTTTTCTACTAATTCATCTATTTTGTTTTTTAAATCTTGTCTTGTTTCCTTACCACTTTTTGGTGCTAATAATACACCTGCAGCT
>CACYBN010000152.1 GCA_902772675.1 uncultured Erysipelotrichaceae bacterium | reverse complement strand
GTTTCTATTTATTAAAAATTTAGATATAATAAAAATATATTAAAAGTTAAGGTGGTGAGAGAATGAAAAAAGGTTTATTATTTTTAGTTACAATTTTATGCTTATCATTAGTTTTAACTGGATGTGCTAAAAAGAAAACATTAACTTGTACACAAAAAGAAAGTACAATGGAAGAATCAATGGTTATCGTATTCAAAGGTGATAAGATTGAAAAAGGTAACATGAGTATAGTAATGGACTTTACTCAATACAAAGATTACATCGATGAATTAAAGAAACAAGATTATTGTAAAGAACTTAAAGAAGATGGCGAAAGTTTCAGTAAAGCAATTAAAAATTGTGAAGCAAAATGGGATGATGCTAAGTTAAATGTTAAACTTACATTAGATGCTAAAGCTCTTACAGAAGAAGATGACTTCAAAGAAAAAACTATCGAAGAAGTTAAAAAGAGTCTTGAAAAAGAAGGAGCTACTTGTACAATTAAATAATAAAAAAAATCCACAGCATTTGTGGATTTTTTATTTGTCTTTAGAAATAAACCATGTAAATAAATTTAGTCCCATATAACATACACCTAATAATCCTATTTTTTTCCTTATCACTTAATTTATCATCATTTCATAATGATCTAGTATCCCATTTAGCAGAATCTAAATTATCAGCTGCATAAAAATCATCATCTAATTTATAACTAGACACTTATTAACTAAAAAAGATTATGAAATACATAATCTTTTTAATTTATGAAAATAAAGTCTCTTCTTTATTATATTGCTTAGATAAATAGAATAATATTACAACTATATATACTATTGTTGAAAAGATAATAACTAATAATGTACTTATACTAATAGAACCCGCTATTAGATTATTTAAAGCTCCAACACAATTAGCTATAGGAATTAAGTTAAATAAATAATTATCAATCTCTAAAATACTTAAAAAATATGGGATGATAGACAATGTTGGAATAAATTGAAGAGCTGATTGAGCTTCCTTAAATGTTTTTGATTTACCAGTTAAAGCCATACATACACCTGCAGTTAATAAAGAACATAAGAATAAAATCAATATAACTAATAAAATATTTGAAATATTCATATTTACTAAAACATCATCAAAAGTAACAAACATTTCCTTAACAATTAAAAATGATGGGAAAATTAATAAATATGAAATAATTCCAATTATAAAACTTAATAATACTGTTGCTAAATACTTACCTAATACTAGTTCTGAACTTTTAATTGGAAAAGTTAATATTGTCTCTAATGTACCTCTTTCTTTTTCTCCTGAAGTAGCATCTGGAACTATAACAATACTAACCATAGCTACAATCATAATAATATAAGCAATTACTAAATATATTATATTCATAGCAAAAGAACTATTATCATCTTCATTAAGTGGCTCATTTCTTATATCTAAGTTACCAAATACATATATGGGATCTATATTATTACTATTTAGATATTTTAATCCCAAAATATTATTATACGTATCAAGATATTCATTAGAATAAGTAAATACCATCTCTCCACTAGTTTGAGATCTATCAGCATATACAGTATATATATTATTTTCTTTTATAATATATCCTGATATTTCATTATTATCATATGCTTGTTCTAAATCTTTTTCTGTATCATATTTAATTAATGATAGATTTTCTATATCTTTCAATAAATCTTTTTCATCAGGGGTTAAATCATAGTTTATTCCTACTGAATAAACATTTCCATTATATGAATTAAATAAAAATCCAAATAAAAATATGACTAAAGGAATTATTAAAGGATAAAGAATTAATTTTTGTAAAGATTTTTTGTCTCTTATTATTCCTCTTACTTCTTTATGAACTGTTACTTTAATATTATTAATGTCCATTTTTAACACCTCCGATTAACTTAAAGAATGCATCTCTTATATTAGTAGTTTTAGTTTCTTTGACTATTTCTGAAGGTGTTCCAATAGCAATAATTTCTCCTTTATTAATTAATACTACTCTATCACATATATTTTCTGCTTCTTCCATGTAATGAGTTGAATATATAACACATTTTCCTTTTTCTTTTTCTTCTTTTATAAAATCTAATATAACTTGACTAGATATAATATCTAATCCAGAAGTAGCTTCATCAAGAACATAATTATGAGGATCATGTAAAACACATCTAGCTACACCTAATCTTTGAGTTTGACCAGTAGATAAATTACCTATTCTTTGATTTTTAAAAGAAGACATATCAAATCTTTTTACTACTTCATCTATTCTACTTCCTACTATTTTTTTATCCATACCATAGTAAGAAGCACACATTTTTAATAATTCTATACAAGACATATCTTTATATAATTTAGTATTACCTGATAAAAAAGAAATATTTTTCTTTACTTCAATAGCATTCTTTTTATAACTTTTCTTATCTATTAATATTTCTCCTTCAGTTGGTTTCATAATTCCTGCTATCATTCTTAATAAAGTAGTTTTTCCTGCTCCATTTGGTCCTAACAAACCTAATATTTCACCATCATTTACAGAAAATGAAATATTATTGTCAGCATAAAATTTCTCTTTTTTTCTTTTACCAATTTCTTTTTCAAATACTTTTGATACATTTTTAATTTCTATCATATATCCTCCATATAATTACCATCATTATATAATATTTAATATTTATTTAGTAGATAAATATTTAGAATAAGTATCTTTATATTTACCTTATTATATCCCTTTCTCCTTTCAGTAGGTCTAATACCATATCCAATATGACCTCCAAATCTAAGCATAGATTCATTTAAACCCCATCTTAGATTAAATGTACCTATTAATCTATTATCGCTTTCTCTGATAAGTAAAAAGGTCTTTCTAAAAAGAATTTATCCATTATACCAACTCCTACAAAAATTATAACACAAAAAATTATATATTTTCTTGATATGAAATTTCCATTATCTTCCTATAATCATATAAAATTTTAATCATAAAAAAACTCGCAACCTCATTAGTTATTGGGCTTTACGAGTTTATTTTCCACAACAATTTTTATATTTTTTACCTGAGCCATAGGGCCTTTTGTATTGGGGATTTTGGGAGCCCTTGTCTCGTTAATTCGGCACTTGGAAGCACTCCTTAACATTTGGCAAGACTAGCAGAACGTATCTAAAATTTGCCATTGTTGAGATTTTTACAAATTTCTAATAATGCTTTGTAAGTGTTCTGTGATATGGTTTTGTCATCTTTGATTTGTCTTGACCTAACAACCAAATGAAATCATTTATATCCATACGAGAATATTTTCTATCCAATTTTTCATAAATGTAATCAATTACTTTCAATGTATTTGCTCT
>CACYBN010000151.1 GCA_902772675.1 uncultured Erysipelotrichaceae bacterium | reverse complement strand
TCTAATGGATTTGCATATTTAAATGATCTATATGATTTATTAGGATTAGATAGAGTTGATTATGGATATGATTTAGGATGGTCATCTCGTTTAAATGATAAAATATATTCAAAAGATGGCGTTATATTAAATGTTAGTTTTGTTGATATTAATGATGATTTTGAATGTAATATTTTATCTTTATCTATAGAACCATCGATTGATTTTATTTGTTATTAATTTATTAAGAAAGGGGAATAAATTATGAATCAAAAAATTGTAAAAATTATTAAAATAGCTAGTATTGTTGCTAGTATTTTAGGTACTATTGGAGCATCATGGGCTGATAGTAAAGAAAATGAAATAACATTACAAAAATTAGTTGACGAACGTTTGAATAAAGGAGAATAATATGAAAGAACAATTTTTTAAATTATTTAAAAATAGTAAAAAATATTTTATTAAGCATGAACCAGAAATATTAGTTGGTATAGGTATAGCAGGAATGATTACATCAACTATATTAGCAGTTAAAGCTACGCCTAAAGCTTTAGAATTAATTAATGATAGAAATAAAGAGGAATTAAAAAATGATCAAAATTTCTATAAATTAGGAACAATTGAGACTATAAAAACAGCTTGGAGACCTTATTTATATCCTAGTATATTATCTATAGCTTCTATTACTTGTATTATAAGTGGAACAACAATAAATACAAAACGTAATGCTGCTTTAACAACTGCTTATGCAATAACTGAAAATGCTTTTTCTACATATAAAAGTAAAGTTATAGAAACAATAGGGGAAAAAAAGGAAAGAAACTTACGTTCAAAAATATCACAAGATGAAGTAACTAAGAATCCACCAACTAATTCTCAAATTATATTAACATCAAAAGGCAATACTTTGTGTTTAGATTCTATATCTGAAAGATATTTTAGATCTGATTTAGATACTATTAGAAAAGTTATTAATGAAATTAATAGAAAAATGATGATAGAAAATTATATATCATTAGATGAATTTTATTATGAATTGAATATGAAGCCAATGAAACATGCAGATAGATTAGGTTGGGAAATAGATGATGGATTGTTAGAAGTACATTTTAATACATGTTTAGCTGAAAATGATGAACCATGTGTAGTTTTAGATTATAATATATATCCTAAATATGGGTTTGATATTTTATCGAAATAAAGTATATTCGCGAGATATACATATGCTATAATGAAGAGAGATCTTAAAAAATAAATTATAAGGAGGTATTATCATGGAAGATAATGAAAGAACAGAAGTTATCAATGAATTTGAAGTTGAGGAGGTTTCAGGAAATAGTGGAAGTATTTTAAAACCATTATTAGCTGTTGCAGGGTTAGCTGCAGCTGGTATAGGAGGATTTATATTCTACAAAAAAAGAAAGAAATCTAAACTTATTGATATACCATTTGATAACAAAAAAGAACAAGATGATAATGACGATGAAAAACAAAAAGAGGAAGAATAGTATATAAAAAGGGTATCGTTCTGATACTCTTTTTATTTTTAAAAAGGAGAAAATATGGAAGATTACAAACCTAATTCAAATAAATTTAAAGAAGAAAATAAAGAAAAGAAAGTTGAAAAAGTAGTTACTGGAAAAGTAATCACCAAGAAAAGAAGTAAAATGAATAAATTTGTAGATGAATTTATATCAGAAGATGCTAAAAATGTTAAGTCTTATGTTTTTGGTGAAGTATTAATTCCAGCTATTAAAAAAGCAATATCTGATATTGTTACAGATGGTATTGATATTATTCTTTATGGAGAATCTAGAAAAGGTAATAGGAAAAGTATATCCGATAGGATATCATATAGAAACTATTATGATGGAGGATATTCTAGATCAAGAGTTAATGATAGACCAATTTCTATAACAAATGCTTATTCATATGATGATATAATTTTAGATTCTAGAGGAGAAGCGGAAGATGTCTTATCTAGAATGGATGAATTAATGGATACATATGGATTAGTAAGAGTTGCAGATTTATATGATTTATGTCGGTATAACTGGTAATTATACAGATAATAAATATGGCTGGACAAATATAAGAAATGCTGAGATTATGCGTGTAAGAGAAGGCTATATGATAAAAATGCCTAGAGCAGTACCAATAGATTAAAAAGAAAGGAAAAATATAAATGAAACAAGAATTAATTAATAAAACAACAAGATTATTAAATAAAACTAATATTAAAATTAGAAAATATAGTCCTGAAATATTTTTAGGATTAGGAATAATGGGTGTTATAACAAGCACTATTATTGCTTGTAAAAACACATTAAAGGTTAATGATATTTTAGAAAAAGCAGATAAAGATATAGAAGATGTAAAAAAAGCTTTAGAAACAAAAAAAGAAGAATATACAGAAGAAAATAGTAAAAAAGATTTAACAATTATATATACTCAAATGGGTGTTAAATTTGTTAAATTATATGCTTTTCCTATATCTTTAGGAGCATTAT
>CACYBN010000150.1 GCA_902772675.1 uncultured Erysipelotrichaceae bacterium | reverse complement strand
TCTAATGCTTCTTCAAAAGTATCTACTGCTATAATTTTAATATTGTAATGCTTCTTATCCATTATTTCTTTTACTTCATCATAATTAATACTTCTAGGAACAATAAATACATCCGCTTTATCTTTAACTGCACCTTTTAATTTATATTTAACTCCTCCAATGGGACCAACATTTCCAGAAGCATCTATTGTACCAGTACCTACTATTTTTAATCCATGTGTTATATCTTCTTCTATCAGTTTATTATATATAGATAAAGATAGCATAAGACCACCAGAAGATCCTCCTTCTGATTCTTTAAATTTAAATTTAATTTTAGGATCTGTTTCATAAGTCATCTTAGGAGTTAATACTACTCCTGTAATATGTCTATTATCTAACTCATAAACTTTTAGTTTTACAGTATGTTCTTTACCATTTCTCTCTAGTACAACACTAACTGTATCACCTAATTCAGTTTTAGCAGTTTCATCAGTATAATCTTCTTTTGTAGTTACTTTCTTTCCATTCATAGATATTATTTTATCTCCAGTTTTTATATCAGCAGATTTTTTTACATCTTCTTCTACCCAATATACATAATAATAATTTTCTTTTACTATAAAACTCTTACCAGCTTTATCATATGCAACTTTTACTGCCATTTGTTGAGAATCTAGTAATTCTATTTCATCTCTAAAATCTACAACATCACTACCCTCATCTTTAGATCCTGTATATTCTTCCATAGTATACATTGTCCAATCTTTATTAAATTTAGCAATTATATATGTAGGAAGCGTTCCTCTCATTTGATTAACATAAGCTAAATTAAAACTTCCTTCAGATGAATATTCTCCATCTATAATAACTTTATTTTCTACATTTAAAGTACCACCAGAAGTTAAAATATAAAATGGAAGTGGATATGTAAATAAAACAACAAAACAAAGACAAAAAATAATTTCTCTATAACTATCTTTTAATGTATATATTAGTTCATCAAAAAACTTTTTAAATACTCTTTTTAGCATTTATATCACCTTTTTTTATTATAGCATAAGAAAAGAATATATTGTTACATTTAAAGGAAAAGGAAATATATTATTTTATAATAAATTTAAAGAATTTGTAAAAAATGATGTATATAGCTATTTTATAATCAATACTAATGTCGAAGATAAAAAAGAGTTTTTTTTTAAATTTACTTATCTTCACTACTTAATTCTTTTGCTTATTGGTATAGACATCAAGATACTATGAGTTTAGAATCATTCGTTGATTTCTCAAATAAAGTTCTAACGAACGGATTAAATTTTATAATAAATAAAAAAGAGTCATAAGACTCTATTTTTATTCTCTACAATGAGTACTATATGTATCGGCTTTAGAAAAATCTAAATTTAATCTAACACTATCATTATGACTACTAATAATATTTCTATTAGCATTAAGATTAGAAGATACAGCTTGTGCTTCTCCTTCAGATAAAGCATATCCATTTAATATAATAACATCAGATATAGTCCCTTCAAAGAAAGCAAAGTTAAGTAATAATCCAGGTTCATAAGCTACTGCATATGGAACTAATCCATTTTCTGGTATTTCAGAATAATAATATGTATCATGTGCTTCTCTAGTTCCATTAACATATAATCTCTCAGTAGCAGATCCTCCATTTTTACTAAATGTAGCAACAACAGTATACCATTCACCTGTTTTTTGAGTTACATTACCACATAAATATATAGGTAAATTAACAAGTAATAATCTTGTATAAGTTATATAACATACCTTTTTACTTGAATCTATAGCAATACCAGATCCTGCTAATTGTAAATTACTAACTACATGAGAACCTAATAAAGTATTAAATCTATCAGGTTTATATCTAACAATCATAGTTTGTTGTGATACATCATGGCTTTCTCGTATTCTTGTAGTACAAGTAGTTTTTAATCCTTCTAATGATACAGGTTCTACAGGCGGATCTACAACTCCAGGAGTTTCTTCTGGTGCTGGTTCTTTATAATTATATCCAATCGCATTTACATAAACACCAAAGTCTTCATTACCTAATTCGTTATGTCTAATTGGAATTGCTATCTTATATATAGTTACATTAGTACCAACTTCATCAGTCTCTACTGTATTATATAACATATAATTAGATGGGAATTTTACAAGGAAAGACTCATCTGATTCATATTTTATTTCTCCATATTTAATATAACTAACATTTTTAGTTTCTCCATCATACTCTTTTGGAGTTGATTCAATAGATAATTGTTTTTTAGTTCCATCATTAAATGAAAGTACTAAACACTTCTCTATTAATTTTGCATTATTATAACAATAATCTATATTATTAAGAGTTCTTTCAGTTATATCCTTTTGAATAGCTAATGTTATTTCATTTTTATAGTCATTCATTTGAGTTCTATACGACTCTTGATCTCTTTTTTCTTTATAATTAAATACTATTTGATATGTAGAAAAAGCAAGCGTAAATACAAAAACAAAACTTAGTATTAGTTCAATTACAGTAAAACCACTATTATTATTCAACTTCTTCATTATCTTCTTACCTCTATATTTGCAAAAGAACCATCATTATATTCAATTATTAATCTATGATATCCATCATAAACAGCAGAGTCTGGTTCTAAGAATTTATCTAATGATTTAATATATTCTCTTTCTGCTCTTGTAAAATTATCTTTATCAGTATTAGCTTGTTCTTTTATTTGAGTAGTTCTATAACCTGTAATAAATATATATTTAACACCAATATATTCTTCTCCTAAAAGTTTATCACAATATTTTTTAGCAAAAATTTCTTCATTTTCTACAGAAGTAGGATCATTACCATGATTAATTGCATTATTACAAAAAGCACTAGCAGAATATTTAATATAATGTTTAGGACTATCATTTACTTCTTTTAAAGTACCTCCTGCTGCTGTAGTACATTTACTATTAGATATAAATAAATCTCTTATTAAATTAGCATTATACACTCCATCAATAGTGTCATAATTAAGTCTTCTTTCATACATTCCAACTAGTGGAACAACATTTACAAATAAAAAAGTAAATAAACTTAAAACAAACACAGCTACTACAATAGCTTCAACTAAAACGAATCCCCTTTGATTATTTTTTTTCATAATTAATCATATCCTTTATTGATTATATTTCAAAATTATTATATAATAAATTAGAGTAAAAAACTAGAGTAAGTTTAAAAAGGGGCAAAATTTATGGTAGAATATGATTTCGTCAAAACACCGATTGTAGATATAGTAAACCAAATAATATTATATGCAGCTCAACATAGGGCGAGTGATATTCACTTTGACCCACTTGAAGATGCTCTAATGATCCGTATGAGAGTTGACGGTGCTTTACAAAATCACTCTCTTGTACCTAAGGTTTATGAAAGAAACTTAATAACAAGAATTAAATTAGTATCTGCAATGAATATTACAGAAACTCGTTTACCACAAGACGGTGCTATAAAAGGTAGAATCGGCGGAAGAGATTTGGATATGCGTGTATCTATACTTCCTACAAACGAAGGTGAAAAATGCGTTATCCGTATCTTAGACTTCCAAAAAGGTTTAAGCGGACTTGAATCATTAGGATTCTCTCCTAAGAACTTTAAAAAAGTAGAAAAAATGTTAGCAGTACCAAATGGTATCATCCTTGTAACAGGAGCTACAGGTTCAGGTAAATCTACTACTACTTATTCAATGTTACAAGCACTTAATACTGAAGAAACAAATATAATTACAGTTGAAGACCCAATAGAGATGAATATAGAGGGAATTAACCAAGTACAAGTTAATTCTGAAATAGGTATGACTTTCGCTGCTGCCCTACGTTCAATCTTACGTCAAGACCCTAACATTATATTAATCGGTGAGATGCGTGATGAAGAAACTGCGCAAATAGCTGTACGTGCTTCTATTACTGGACACTTAGTTTTATCTACTATCCATACTAATAATGCATTAGCTACTATTGAACGTTTAATTGACATGGGTGTTGAAAGATACATGCTTGCTACTTCAGTAACAGGTATCATTTCTCAAAAACTTGCTAGAACATTATGTCCTAAATGTAAAAAGTTAAGAAAAACTACTAAATATGAAAGACATATGTTTGCAAAAGTACTTCACAAGAAAGTTAAAGAAGTATATGAGCCTGTTGGATGTGATGAATGTCATAAAGGATTTACTGGTCGTATTGCCCTACATGAAGTTTTATATATATCTGAACATTTAAGAGATATGATCAGTGATGAAAAATTAGATAAAGATAGATTACGTGAAGAAGTTTATGGTGTTGAAGATACAACTACTCTACTTCAAGATGCTCTTGAAAAAGTTATTTTAGGATATACTACGTTCCAAGAAATATATAGAGTTGTTGATATCGATGTAGACCTTGATAATGAAATAAGAAAAGATATCGGAATGAAAGATGAAGAAGTTGAAGATGATGGCTCTGAAGAAATGGATGAAGACATTGACTGGAATAACTTCGATGACGAATTTGATGATGATCTTGATATTATCGATGTTGATGTCAATGATGAAAATGACTTACCTACTCTTAATACTGATATTATTGTTGGAGATTCATTTAATAAAGAATTTAAAAAATCATTAAATCCATCTGATCCTGAATTCATTAAGTTTATTATAAAAGAAAGTAGAAAACTTAAGAAAGAAGAAGCTGAAGAAGTAAAAAAACAACAAGAAGAATTATTAAAATCTAATTTAAAGAATATTAAAGAAATAAAAACAAATGAAATAAACGGAGTTCAAGATATAATTAGAGAATCATCTATAGATTTGCCTGAAATTAATGAAGATGATAAAGTTGTATTAAATGAAAACTATCTACTAGATAATGTTGCTAGTGGTGTCAACGATGAAGATACTTCAAATAGATATTTCATGGATCTAAATGATGTACAATTCAATTATAAAGAACTATTAGATTTAATAGATGCTTATTCAAATGACGGACCTACTATTAAAGATATAGTTGAACAATCATTAAAAGAACAAAATAAAGAAGATTAGTTAATACTAATCTTTTTTTATATAAAAATAACATGACATAGTCATGTTATTTTATATCTACTACAAATGGTTTTGATTGTGTACCTAAACCACTAGTTGCAATTGTTGTTTTTTCACTTAAGTAAATAACCATTTTAGCATCAGCTTTTTGATTATATGCTTTAGTACTTAACTTCTTATTGTTAATCGTATAATAAGTATCTAAGTCTCCTGCTGGTGTCATAGTCCATAATTCTGAAGTAGAACTAGCTAACCAGTTCTTTTCACCACAGTTACCAACTGTAGTTGAATATTCAAATTTAGTTATTGCTTGAGATGATGTACCTGCTAAATAACATTTAGTTCCATCTTTGTGAGCATTAGCAGATGCTTTTATATAATCATCTATTGTTATTAGACCATACTTACCAGAATATTTTTGAGTTGCTGTTAGATTAACTAAGTTTCTATAAGTCATTGCTTCACTTGAAGGAACATTAGCTACATTAAAAGTACTCTCTCTCATCTTTGAAGTATAATCTAAAGTATTAAATTTACTTTTTAATTTATTATTTAATACTGAATCTTCCCATCTAGTAGACTCTGTATAATCTTCTCCTACACTACTTTTTGTATCAAAAGAAACATCATCAATAGTAGTATTTAATAATATTTTAATAGATCCATTACTTTCTATAGAAATTATTCTTCCCATAGTATTACCTATTTTTATATAGTTATCTGGATTAGCACCAGTATAAACATATCTATTTTCTTCAGTAGATATATCTTCTCTTAAACCAGTATCAGATACATCGGAATAATCAAGTAAGAATGATTTTATAATAACTGGCACAGACATTGAAGTTGTATCATTATCATATCCCATACATTTAGTATAAGCTTCATATTCTTCAGCACATGATATAGTAGTACTTCCTGAATTATATGTTTTATAACAATAATTTAAAGTAGCTAACTTAGTAGCACATTTATTCATATATCTTAAAGTATCTTCAGACATGGCTGTTTTCTCCATATATGAAGATCTCATAATTGATAATATTACTGTAAGAATTAACAATGCAATCATAAGAATACCGTATAACAAAGTAGAAATTGCAAACCCCTTATTATTTAATTTTTTCATATTATTCACCTATTTTAATTATACAATACTATTTTGAATTTTCAAATATTATTAGGAATTTATCTCCGTATTTACGTTCTTTTACTCTAGTTAAATCAACCTCTTTTAAGTAGTCGTGATCAACTTCACAAACGATTATACTATCTTCTTTTAATAGATTATTTTTATTTAATAAATCAATTATTTCAGGTATTACTTCCATCTTATATGGAGGATCTAAAAATACAATATCTAGTTTATCTTTAATAGATAATATACAACTCTTATAATCAGTATTAAATACTTTAGCATTATCTATATTAAATACTTTAATATTATCTTTTATATTAGAAATACACTCTTTATTAATATCATTAAAATAACAATATTTACATCCATTACTTATAGCTTCAAAACCTAATACACCAGTACCAGAAAAAAGATCTAAACATGTACTATCCTTTATTTTATTTTGTATCATACTAAATAAAGATTCTCTTACTCTATCCATCGTAGGTCTAGTACCTTCGATATTATATCCTTTTATATTTCTTCCTTTTAATGTTCCACTAATTATTCGCATGACATAACCTCTTATTTGTTAATTCATTTAATTTCTTATTAATAGATAGAGTTAATAAATATAGTTCATTTTCTAAAGATTTATATTCTTTTATATCTTTATTAGATAATAGTTCATTCTTTAATATTTTATATTCATTAGTATACATGTCTAATTTCTTAATTCTATCTAATTTATCTTTTAAATTATTATCAGATAATATCTTATTTTTTAATTCTAGAAGTCTTTTTATATCTTTAGAATTATCTATAATAGAAATAATCTCATCCAATTTATTAATAATATCTATATCCATTTAATCACCTAATTCTCGATATATTTTATCTAATATAGAAACAATCTCATCTTCATTCTCATCAAATAGATCAATTCTATAATTAGATATACCTAATTTTTTAGCTACTCCAATCCTATTAATATTATTAGTTACTTCTTTATTATATATATGAGTATAATGAAGAGTATTTTTTATAGGAAATATATTATCATTAGTATCTTTTAAACTATAAGTATCTCCTTTTAGACATACACTACAATTATCTTCTTTATTAACTAACATTTTTAAAGGACAATACTTCATTATCATTAGTTCTACTCTACCATAAGTAAAGAATTCACCATCATAATATTTATTAGTATTATCTACTAAATTATTATATGGAATTTCTACTGATAAAGTAACTAAATTAGCATTATTATTCTTATATAAATTATAAGTATTATGATTAGTACAATTCATAGTATAATCTATAACTAAATCATTATTATTCTTATATCTTTTTAAACTACCCAATTCAGTAACTAATAATCTTTCATTGTTATAGTCCCTATATTTTAGATTAACTCTAGGTAATTTTAAATATATATTACATTTGTCTTTATATTTATTATATAAATTTATATCTTCAGTATATATATTATTAATATTATATTTAAGTACTATATTTAATTGGTCTTCGTTTCTCACTAAGATATTAATTTTTTTATTTGAAAATATAAATTTATCTTTAGTAATTTCATATTTATTAATAATATTATCTCTATTTACTCTTTTTCTTAAAGATATTAATTCTTCTATAGAATTTCTTCTTAGTTCATTTATTTTAGATACTGGTATAAATATATTTTTATCATTATTTATAGAAATATTTCTTAATCTAAAAGGAGTATCTTCTAATCTATTAATTTGTTTAAGTATAGAATCTTTATCTGTAGGAGAATTCTTAGCTTGATCTACTACTATACCTGTTTGTTTAACAGTATTAACTCCATCAGTAATAATAAGCTCTAATTCTTTATTTAAATAAGCATTTACTACAATATCAATATCTATTCTTTTCTTTTCAGTATTATTTATATCTTCTAATAGTTTAATATCAATTGTTTTTAATACTTTACCTGTAATATTATTATTTTCTTTATTATCAAGTAATACTATTTGATTAGGTTCTCCATGATTAATTAATAATTCTTTTTCATTATATAATCTATTAACATACATTCCTTTATTATTAGGGAGTCTAACAGCATCACCTTGATTTAAATAATCAGATAATTTAATTTTTATAAATTTATTATCATTAGATATTACTTTTCCTATTTCTACTCCTTGATGATTAGGAGTTTTTATATTCATTAGAGATTTACCTTCTTCATTAAATAAATATCCTTTAGTAAAATCTCTATTATAAATTTTTTTAAGATTTATTAATTCTTCTTTAGTAATACCATTAAAACAACCATTGTAATAATCATCTATTACTTTACGATATAATCTAGTTATATAACCAACATATTCAGGAGACTTCATTCGTCCTTCAATTTTTAAACTATTTACATTAGATTCAATTATTTTATCTATATTATTTAGAGTATTTAATTCTTTTGTACTTAATGGATAATCTCCATCTATATCTAATTCTTGACCATTTTTTAATAACTTAAATGGAGTTCTACAAGAAGCTACACATTCTCCTCTATTACCACTTCTTCCACCATTCATAGATGAAAATAGACAACATCCTGAATATGACACACATAATGCACCATGAATAAATATTTCTTTTTCTAAATTGATATTTAGATCTTTTACTTCATCTAAAGACAATTCTCTATCTAAGACAATTCTAGTTACACCTAGATCTTCTAAGAATTTAATTCCATATTCATTATGATTATGACATTGAGTAGATGCATGTATTTCCATATTAGGATACATTTTTCTAGTAAGAGATATTAATCCTAAATCTTGCATAATTAAAGCATCTACACCTATTTCATATAAATATTTTATAAAATTCAAACAATCTTCTACTTCATCATCAAATATTAAAATATTAACTGTTATATATACTTTAACCCCATATAAATGAGCATATTCTACTGCTTCTTTTATTTCTTCATTATTAAAATTATTAGCGTATTTTCTAGCTCCAAAATTTTTACCAGCAAAATAAACAGCATCACATCCATTATGTATAGCCATATATAAAGATTCTTTATTTCCAACTGGACTTAATAACTCTACTTTTTTCATAGTTCACCTCAAAATAACACTAATATAATTTTACCATAAAAAAAGAGATTTAAAATCTCTTTTTATTATTCAGCTTTTGCTGGTTCTGATTGAACTGGAGCAACTTCTTTTTTACCATTTTTAGAAATAACAACTACAACACAAATAACAGCAAGTACTGCTACAGCAACAATACCATAAATTGCATTCTTATTAGTTACTTCAAATTCATAAGTAATGTCTTCTTTAACTTTAGTTAAATCCCAAGTTAATTTGTTTCCGTCTTGTGAAGTAGAATTACCTTTATTAACTACTTTAGGTACTTCTACAGTATATTTAAGATCCATAGAACTTAAATATGAAGAAGGATCAACACCACTTGTATCTGTACTACCTGAACCATTATCAGTAGTAGTTTCTTCAGTTCCTTCATTATCAACTGGATCTGAATTAGTATTCATACCACCAGTAGCTTCAGAAGTATCAGCTTTAATTACAACTTTATATCTTGATTTAAATAAATTAGAACTTGTTTTTTGGAAGAAATATTGTTGTTCTTTAGATTCTGGATCTAACATAGCATTTAAATCTAATGTAACTGGATCTTTAGAACTATACTTATCAATATTCTTATAAGTCTTAATTAACTTAATTCCAGAATAATCTCCTTCTTTGTAATCTTCAACTTTGAACCCTTTCTTTTCGAATTCTTTCTTCTCTTCATCAGTTGTCTTGTATGAATCACCCAATTGTTTAGAATAAGCAACAATTGCTTCAAACTTCATATTCTTATTATTATCAATTTTCATGTTAACGTTATATTTAACACAACCAGTCATCATTACTACAACTAATAATAATGAGAATAATTTAAAATATTTTTTCATTTTTTCTCTCCTCTACCTTATATTTATAATTTTATAATATCATCTTTTTTTTATAAAAAAAAGATGAAAATAAGATTTTTTTTATTTCTTATTTTCATCTAAAGTTTCAGGTATATTTTTATGATATCCGACGTTTGATGAATTACCTTTTTTTAATTTGATTTTTAAAGCAATAAAACCAAAGATAACAATAAATATTAGTAATGTTCCCACTACTGCTGAAAAGGCATTAACTTGTTTTTCTTCTTTGGTAGGAGCTTGTTCTTCTTGAACTTCTTCAGTTGGTGTTATTTCTTTCTTTTCTTCTTCTTTTTCTGTTTCTTTAATATATTCTACTCTATCTTTTGTAATATTCTTACTATCTATTTGGAACTCAAAATCTATATTATTTAATTTTCCATATTCTAAAGTCCATATTTGAGTTAATCCATCATTTTCAGTTTTAGTAGCATTACTTGATACTGGTTTTACTGGTAGAGTTATTCTAAAACTAAGTTCCATTGAATCAGAATAACCAGAAGTATCATCTATATATGTAGTACTTCCATCACTAGATGTACTTCCTTCTTCATTCATTTTAAAATCATATGTTAAATGAGCTGTATATGTAGATATACTTCCATTAGTACTTTTTTTAAATAATTTAACATCTTTTACATTTGTTTTTTCTACTAATTCAGTTAATTCTACTTTTACATCTTTATCTGAAGATATTTCATCAATACTATTATAAGATGCTTTGGCTTTAATACCAATATATTCACCATCATCATAATCTTCTACTGTATAACCTAAATTCTTATATTCATCTTTAGATATTGTACTACTATCTTCATATTCTTTTTGTACTGCATTTATTATAGTTATATCAAAATTATTATTAGTTTCTAGTTTCATATTCATTTCTTGCTTTAAGCATCCTGTTAATAAGAAGGCAACTAATAATAATATTAGTAATTTACTCTTTTTCATGTTAACCCTCCTAATAAAAACCATCATCTGGAACATCTGAATCCTTATCTAAATTTAAATCTAAATTATTATTTTTATCTAATTCTAAATTCTCTTCTAAAGTATTAGATGAATCTTCAATTATAGGTGGTGCATCTAAAGGACTACCAAAAGTGCTTTCATTATTTTCTAGATTCATATTATTCATAGATCCATCATTTATTACCGATGGCATATTACTTGCTAATGGGTCTAAATTATTAGCCCCGTCACTATATGTATTATTCATAGATCCATCATCTATTACTGGAGGCATATTAGTTAAATCACTCAATCCATTATTTAAATCCATTCCTGGAGCATTAAGATTGTTCATATCCATTGAATAATCAAAATTATTAGTACCTAAATCATTTAAAGTACCTGCATTAGCTTGATTAATTAATTCATCTGTTGAAGGTAATGTAGTTCCTCCAGTACCTCCTGGAACTATTGGTACAGTAAATGTATCATTAGCTACAGATGAATATGAAGCGGGTTCTGGTTCTGGCATTGGTGTTGGTTCATATTGAGCAGAACTATAATCTGAATACATAGTTTCTTGATTATTAAATACTACATCATTTTGATCATTAGATGCATTCTTTTTCTTCTTCTTTAATATTTCAATGATAAGTAATATTGTTAATATACTCATTATAATAACAGTAGCTATTATAACTATCTTCTTATCTATCATAACGACACTTCCTATCCTAATAACAAGTATATCAAATAAATTTAATTAAAAAAAGCAATTTATTATAAATTGCTTAACTATTTAATTAGTAATTGTATCTATATTAAATGTATCATTTAATTCTATTTCAGTTATTTTATTATTTTTCTTAGATATTAACCTAACTTTAGAGTTATTATCTGTTTTATGTACTTTACATAAATTATCTTTTATTTCTAAACTAGTATTATTATCTAAAACTAATACTTTTTTATTATTAACTAATTCATTTTTTAAATCATTTATTCTTTTCTCTTCTTGTCCATGAGGACATAAAGATATATTTATAAAAGAAAATCCATCAGTAAATGAATAGTTATCTCCTTCATTATTAATTATTTTATAATCAGATAAACCATCATTACATAATGATATAGCACCAGCACTTATTCCTACAATAACAGTATCACTATTAATCTTTTCTTTTAATAGTTTATCTATACCATATTTTTTAGTTTCCCTAACTAATTTAGTAGTATCCCCACCTGCTAGATAAATAATATCTGCTTCTTTTATTTTATTTATTACTATATCTGGATTATTTAAAATATTTTTCTTTTTTAAATAGACAGGATTAGCACCTAAAGAACGATAATTCTTCTTCATTAAATCATAATAAGAATCAGCATATGAAGAAGCTAGTCCTATAAAAAGAAAATTAGGATTACTTTTATTTGTACTATCTACGATTAATTTATCAATTGGTTCTAAGTCATTAGGTTTACCTGCTCTTCCATTAGAACCACCACCAATTAAGAATATATGCATTATTTAAATTCAAAATAGAAGTCTAAGATACGAACCATATCTCCTTCTTGTGCTCCTAATTCAATTAATTTATCATCAATACCCATTTTTCTTAATCTTTTAGCAAATCTCATAATACTTTCATCTGTATTAAATTTAGTCATTTTAAATAATTTTTCTACTTCTTTACCACGAATTACCCATTCATCATTTTCTTTAGTAATAGTAAATGGTTCTTCTTTCTTAAACTTATATAATACATGAGATTCAAATGATTCTTCATCATATAAGTCTTCAGGTTTAATCTCTTCTAAAATATCTCCTAAATAATCTACTACTTCTTGTAGTCCATTATTAGTTAAAGCACTAACTTCAAATATTTTAATATCTTTATTATTTAATTTCTTTTTAAATTCTACTAAATTATCTTTAGCACTTTCTACATCCATTTTATTTGCAATAATTATTTGAGGTTTTTTAAGTAAATTCTTATTGAAATTCTCTAATTCTTTATTAATTATTACATAATCATCATATGGATCTCTTCCTTCAAAAGAAGACATATCAATTACATGAGCAATAACTCTAGTTCTTTCTACATGTCTAAGGAATTTATCTCCTAAACCTTCTCCAAGAGAAGCTCCTTCGATTAATCCTGGAAGATCTGCTACTACATAACTACTTCCTTTGGAAGTTTTAACTACTCCTAAATTAGGAGTTAAAGTAGTAAAATGATATTCAGCGATTTTAGGTTTAGCTTTAGAAATACAAGAAATAATAGTACTTTTACCAACACTAGGCATACCTACTAAACCTACATCTGCCATTAATTTTAATTCAACTTTAAGTAGTCTTTCTTCTCCGGGTTCTCCACCTTCAGCAAAATTAGGAGCAGGATTAGATTGAGTTTTAAAGGCAGTATTTCCTCTTCCACCTCTTCCTCCATAAGCTACTACTACTTCATCATGTTTTCCTTTTAAATCAGCTAAAATAAGTCCAGTATCTAAATCAGTTACTACAGTTCCTTGTGGTACTTTAATAACTATATCTTTAGCATTAGCACCATCTTGATTCTTACCACGACCATTTTCACCTTTGTCTCCCTTAATTGTTTTCATATAACGAAGATCAATTAGTGTACGTAATCCTTCATCTACTACAAACTTAATATCTGAACCTTTACCACCATTACCACCAAAAGGACCACCCATTGGTATATATTTTTCTCTACGAAAGGCAAGGCATCCATCTCCACCATTACCTGCTTTTACACTAATTGTAGTTTCATCTATAAACATAAAATCACCTCTTTTTATTAAAAAAAGTAAGAATATACTTCTTACTTTTCAGTTGGATAACAGCTTACTTGTTTTTTGTCTTTTCCAAGACGTTCATATTTAACAACACCTTCAACTGTTGTATATAAAGTATCATCATTTCCACGTCTAACATTTTCACCTGGGAAAATTTTAGTTCCTCTTTGACGATAAATGATTGCTCCAGCTTTAGCTCTTTGACCATCAGCTATTTTAGCTCCTAATCTACGACCAGCAGAATCACGACCGTTAGATGTAGAACCTTGACCTTTGTGGTGAGCAAACAATTGTATATTTAAACTTAATAGTTTCATTAGTTCTCCTCCTCTATCTTAATATTTTTAGGATAATCTCTTTCTAATTCTTTAAATAAATCAATCATATTTTCAATAAGATTATCTACGATTTCGTTATGTTCATTAATTACTATCTCGAAATCATCTTTTTTTTCTTGATAAGATATATATTTATTATTAAATCTTAATATTCCATTAACAGTAGTAGTCATAATACTTGAAACACTACTACAAACTATATCATTACCATTGAAATTGTAATCAGCATGTCCTAATATATTAATCTTTCTTAATTCTTTATTCTTTGCTGATAAGACTACTTTAATCATAAATTAACCTTTAATTTTTTTGATTTCAACTTGTGTATATGGTTGTCTATGACCCATAGTACGTCTATTACTTCTGTCTTTGCTCTTATAAGTAAAGATTCTTATTTTCTTACCTTTACCATTTTTAACGATTTCACCTTCAACAGAAGCTCCATCAAGATATGGATTTCCTACTTTATCATCAACTACTAAAACTTCATTGAAAACAACTTTATCTCCAGCTTCACCATCTAATTTTTCAACATAGATCATGTCACCTTCAGTTACGTAGTATTGTTTACCACCAGTTTTGATAACAGCTTTCATAATATCCTCCTTTATAATATTCTAGACTCGCTCTTAAGGCACCTAAGTTTTAAACCTTTTCAATGCGGTTTGAGCTATAAAGGCTACAAACATATAAATAATAACATAAAAGTCCTTTTACGTCAAATAAAATTAATTATATTTACTCATTTGCTTCATAATTTGATTAATTTGTTTTTGATTTGGTTTTCTACCCATTTGTAACATTAAAGTTTTAATCATTTCTTCACTAATAGGTGGATTTTCTTTTAAATATTTAGCCATTACTTTTCTACAAGCAAAGAAACCAATTATACCACCAATAACTAATCCAATTACTAGCCATAATAAATTAAGCCACATAATATCATCTCCTCACCAATATTTTACTAAAATATATTGATTTTATCAATTAGAAATAAAAAAGACACCTAAGTGTCTTTAATTATTCTTCTCTTAATTTAGCTCCTAACTTCTTATCTAAAGTCTTAAGAATAGAATTCATCTTCTC
>CACYBN010000149.1 GCA_902772675.1 uncultured Erysipelotrichaceae bacterium | reverse complement strand
TCTAAATATATTACTAAAGAATTAGATAAATTAGAATTAAAAGGGAAAAATTCAATAGATATTGGTTGTGGTGGTGGAAGATATTCACGTTATTTATTAGACTTAGGTTCAAGAGTTTTATCTGTAGATAAATATCCTGAAATGATCGGAGATATAGATAATATCAACTTTATTAAAGCTAATATGGATAATATACCAGTAAAAGATAATTCTTATTATTTAGCATTATCTATTGGAGTAATTCATAATAGTGTAACTATAAAAGAATTTGATTCTTCTTTAAAAGAAATATATAGATTACTTAAACCAAATGGAATATGTATATTATCAGTATTTACTAATGATGTAATTACTTCTGATTTAGAAGAATATGGAGAATTCTTATATAGAGTTAAAGATAGACCTCCAATGGTATTATTATCAAAAGATGAAATTAATAAAAAGATAAAAGAAACAGGTTTTAGTAATTTTAAAGAAATAGATTCTCATATAACTGATGTAGGAAGTGGTGAAAGATATGTGTACACAATCTTGCTTAAAAAATAAATATATTGAATCTAGAAGAAATTATTTAGATGATTATTCAAATAATATATCTAAAGAAATAGATATGACTATGTCAGGTAAATATATTGGAGAATATCCTAATTTTAAATTAGATATTAATAGTATTGATTTATATCCTTCTTTTGAAGTTATAAATAATTTAAAGAATGCGATTAGAAAAAAGTTTAATATAAAAAGGGAAATAGTAATTGGAACAGGTGCTAATGGAATATTACAAAATCTAATAAAATTGTTTTTTGTAAATGGTGGTAATTTAGTTACTCCATATTATAGTTTTAATCAAGCGGAATATGCAGTTACTTCTTTAGGTGGTACTACAAGAAGAGTATTTACTGATGGAGAAGATATTAATTTCGATTATATATTAGAAAGTATTGATGATAATACTAAATTAGTATATATATGTAATCCTAATAATCCAACTGGAATATTTATTCCAACAGATAAATTATTAGAACAAGTAAAAAGAATAGATAATAATATACCTATAGTAATAGATGAATCCGCTATTGAATTTTCTGATGGAAAGAGTCTATTCGATTATGAAGTACCAGATAATATTATTATTCTTAGAACTTTTTCTAAAGCTTATGGACTTGCTAATCTTAGAATTGGATATATGTCTTGTTGTAGTAAATATTCAACTTTATACGATGAAAATATTACAGTTAATGAAGTATCTGGATTATCTTGTTGTATGGCTACTCAATCTATTGAAAGTGATCTATATAAAACTAATGTAGAAAAAATAATATCTGAAAGAGAAAGACTTATAAAAGAATTAGATAAGATGGGAATTAATATGATAAAAAGTTATTCAAATACTATTTTTAGTTCTAGTACTTTTGATAGAGTATTTCTAGATAAATTACTTGATAATGAAATAAGTGTTGTTGAAGTAGAAGATCCTTTTGCAGGGAGTCATATTAGAATAGCAGTACAAGATGTAGATACTAATAATAGATTCTTAAATAAAATTAAGTCTATATTGGAGAGTTAATATGAAGATATCTTTAGCTACAAATTTTGATGATAAATTAATAGATCAAGTAAAAGATTATCCTATATATGAAGTATATGGGAAACTTAATGTAGATATAGTAGGTGGAGGTAGACCATCTAATTATTTAAAAAAATTAGATACAGATAGATTTGAAAAACATGTAAAAAAAGTAAGAGATAATGGAATTAATTTTAATTATTTATTAAATTCTGCATGTTTAGGTAATTTAAATCAATCTAAAGAATGGGTAGATAATTTTATAGAATTTCTTAAATATTTAAAAAGTGTTGGAGTTAATGCATTAACAGTATCCAATCCATATGTAGTAGAAATAATAAAGAAATATTTTAATAATGATTTTATTATAAGAGTTAGTAGTTTTTCATGTATAGATTGTTATGAAAAAGCTAAATATTGGGATAATCTAGGAGTAGATATCATTTGTGTAGATTTTACTAAAGTAAATAGAAACTTTAAAATGCTTAAATACATGGTAGATAATCTTAATTGTAAGATAGAAATATTATGTACTAATAGTTGTCTTAAAGATTGTCCAATGATACATACTCATGTAAATGATATAGCGCATGCATCTAATTCTAATTTTAATGATTCTAAATATGAGGATTGGGGTTTAAACTTTTGTCAAGAATACCAATTGAATCATTTAGAAGAATATATTAAAAGTCCATGGGTTAGACCAGAAGATATTGATTATTATGAATCTATAGGAATAGAACATTTTAAAATAACAGAAAGAGATTTTAAAACTGAAGATTTAGTTAAAAGAGTAAAAGCTTATGTAGAAAAGAAATATTCTGGTAATTTATTAGATTTAATACAAGGATCAGGATTATCTACAGTAGGTGATTTAAAACTAGAAAAGAAGACTAAATTTGGAAATAGATTAGATATATTAAAAGAAATACAAAGAGTTAGGGGTATTGGAAGAGATAGAGAAGTAGAAAGACATATTGTTATAGATAATGATATGTTACCTAAAGATTTTTTAGACTATTTTAGAGACAATAAATGTAGTGGTATGTGTAATAAGTGTAATTATTGTAAAAGAGTAAGTGAAATAGTTATTAAAGAAAATAAAGAGGTGTGTGAATATTTAAAATATTTATATAAGGAATTTAATTCGAAAAAATACTAAGTTCTAGGAGAAAATTATGGAAAAAACTTTATTTATAGTAGGACCTCATGCAAGTGGTAAGACATATTCAACTAGTATGTATCTTAATAAAAATAATATAAATGACGTAACAATGATTGATACTGGACCTATAATGAGACAGTTACATGAAAAAAGTGGTCATCATGGTAATATAGGAGAATGGGTATCAGCCCTAGAGAGAGAAAAAGGGGATACTATTACTTCAGTTATGATAACAGATGAAATAAGAAAAAGATTAAATAGTAGTGGTAATCAAAAAGCTATATTAATAGGATTTAGAACTTTAGAAACTATTAGATTTGTTATACAAGAACTAGAACTAAAAGATTTTAGTGTATTATATGTAGATGGTAGTTTTGATTTATTATATAGAAACTATATAAGTAGAGAACATAATTATATTACTAAAAATGAATATTTATCTTATTTAGCTGAAGAACGAGAGGCAGGTTTAAAAGTATTAAAACCGTATGCAATTTCTAAAGAAGGAGGTTTTTCTTATTTTTTTAAAAGAAGTAATGATGATAGTTTTGAAGGCTTTTTACTAAAATATTTAGGATATGAATCTAAAATAAAAGATGATAAATCTAAAACTAAAGTATTGACGATGAATGAAGATGGAAAAGTATGATTGGCCAGTTGAACCACAATATAAAGT
>CACYBN010000148.1 GCA_902772675.1 uncultured Erysipelotrichaceae bacterium | reverse complement strand
GATGTAAAAGAAGATCCTGATAGAACTAGAATTATTATTTTTTCTACAGATAATGCTTTAGCAGGTAGACCTTTATATCAATTGGGAGATGCAGCTGAATTTGTTAAAAAAAGAAATATTTTATTATATGCAGTTGGTACTTCAAATATAAGTAAATATAAAGCTGAATTAAGGGATGCTGCTTTAACTACTGGTGGTAAATATTATCAACAAGGAAATAGTGACATTTCTGAAGTAGTAGATGATATTAATAAAACTACTAAAACAAGAATTGAATTAAAAGGTAATACCAATTATGTAGATATGCCTGAAATTCCATTTATTATGTTATTTTTATCAATTGCTTTATTTATTATTATAAGTAGGGTGGTGAGAATATGATGATATTTCCTATGATACCATTACTTATAATGATACCTTTATGTATTGGATTATTATTTTTAATTATAGTATTTAAAAGTAAAAATTTTATAGTAGAAATATTATTAGTAGTATTATTATTCTTTATTAATTTGAGAATAATGTTACCTTTAGGAGGAGAGGGTAATGTAGCTGTTACTAATAATTATGATGTTTTATTTGTAGTAGATAATACTTTAAGTATGAATGCAATAGATTGTAATTCTGGTACAAGATTAGAACAAGCTAAGAAAGATGCTAAATATATAACTGAAGAACTTAATGGAGCTAGATTTTCTATAGTTATAATGAAAACAAGAATTAATACTGGTAATAATACTTTTAGGACTTCATATTCTTTATTACCATATACTAGAGATATTAATTTAGTTAATTCTACTATTGATAGTATGGATGTTCCTAATCAGTTTATAGCATATGGTTCTAATTTAAATGATTCTTATGAACCTATAGAAAATGCTTTTAAAACTAGTTCTGAACAAGAAGATAGAGTAAGAGTAATATTCTTTTTAAGTGATGGTGAAATTACTACTGGTGATAGTTTAATTAGTTTTTCTGGATTAAAAAAATATGTCAGTGGTGGAGCTGTTTTAGGATATGGTACAAGTGAAGGATCTAAAATTAAAGTAATAGATTACTATACTGGAAAAGAGTCTTATCTAATAGATAATACTACTTATTTAGGAAATGCTATTTCTAAAATAGATGAATCTAATCTTAAAAAAATATCTAAAGATTTAGGTGTAGAATATTTACATGTAAAAGATGATCATGATGTTAGAAATATTACTTATAAATTGAAAAGTGGTATACAAGCAAAAATTACTGGTGAAGATAAAAGTAAATATAATGATACATACTATTTCTTATTAATTCCTTTATTTGGATTATTAATATATTTGTTTTTTGATCTAAAGAGAGGTGTAAAATGAAAAAGATAATTAAAATTCTATTATTAGTATTATTTATAATAATAGTACTTATATTTTTCTTCTTTTTAGGTAGATTTGCTATGAATGAAATAATTATTAGTAATTATGAAAAAGAAGTATATGATTCTAATTTATTGAAAATTTTAGAAAAGATTAATATAGATGAAAAGTATATTATTTATTATAATGAAGGAAATATATTATATAAAAAAGAAAAATATAAAGAAGCTGAAGATAAATATAGAAGAGCTTTAAAAGAAAAAATACCAAAAGATAGATATTGTCTTGTAGTAGATAATTTGGGTTTATCTATTATTAATCAAGTAACTGAAGATTCTAATTGTGATGAAATGAAAAAATTATATGAAAAAGCAAAAGAAGAACTTGAAACTAGTAAATGTATTATAGAAAATGATGATTCTAAAATTTTGTATGATGAAATAAATAATTATCTAATTCAATTGGAAGAAGCTTGTAAAGGTGGAGATTCAGAAGATGATGATGATGATTCAGAAGATGATGGTGACGATAACGGAGACTCTGAAGATGAAGATGAAAGTGATGCAGAAAAGGAAAGACAAAAAGAAATCGAAGAGAGAAATAAAAGGGCTGAAGAAGAAAGAAGTGACTCCGAAGAAAGACAAGGTTCTTTTGGAAATTACTACGATGGAAAGACATGGTAAAGAAGAATGTTGTAATTCTTCTTTTTTGTGGTATAATATCACACGGTTAAGGGGAACTAGTTATGGAAAAAAGAGAATATGTTTTTTTGGCAGAAAAAGTAGTTTCTACTTTTTTGGCCTATAGGGATAAAGATTTTATTGAATCTATGTATTTAACATATAAACAAGAAGATTCTAAACCGGTTCTAGAAGTAGTTTTAATCTTTAATTTTGATGGAGGATCTTTATTACCAAGAATTCCTATGGGAGAATTTTATGATCCAATGGATAAAGAAAGAAAGGGAGCTCTATTTAGATTAATAATGGATGATTCTAGAAATTATAGAAGTAAAGAAGCTGGAAATAAATCTTTAGAGGCTCTTTATGCAAGTAGTTTAGTTGTTTTTGATAAGAATAATCTTTTATCTAGATTAGTAGAAGAAGATTCTAAATCTACATCTTCAACTGAATGTGAGAAAGGACATGTAAAAAGTATAGGAGAAATTCAATATGGATGTTAATAAAGAAATAAAAGAGATAAAACAAAGAAATAAAAGAGTTGAGTTAGATAAAAAATGGGAAACTAGTTGGACTAGAAAAATATTAATATGTATAATTACTTATATTATAGTAGTAATCTATTCATATTTAATTAATGAATATAAAAATATTTTTTTAAGTTCACTAGTACCAGTATTAGGTTTTATTATTTCAACTCTATCATTAAAATTTATTAGAAAAATCTGGGAAAAAGTAGTTGTATAGATTACTTTTTCTTTTTTTATGCTATAATTACTCTAGAAAGTAGGGTTGGATAGTATGATTATTGATTCAAGTAATTATGATACTTTAAGTAATCTTATTTCTAGTGGAACATATTATGATTTTATAGGACTACTATCTGATTCTAAGATAGTATTTAAGATAGATGATAAAAAATTATTAAATCATATAAAATTTTTTATTGTATTAGATTCTAATTATATAGAAGTATATGATAAAGATAATAATTTAGTTTTTACTAGAGAAGATTATAATCTATTAAAGAAAAAACTATCAGGAATTGATAGATATAATACTGGTAAATTTATAGTATCTAAGAATTTGTATTATGTACCAAATATAGATAATTCTTCAATGATAGATGATTCTTTTAATAAGAAAAGATTAATTGATAAAGCTTTACCTGATGATTTGGATTTAATTGATACTGGATCAACTGGTAGAGGAACTAATATTAATTATTCTTCAGATTTTGATTTTGTTATGATAGTAGATCATGACTTTGATAAAGAAGATATGAATAGAAGAATATGTAAAAAACTTAATTTAGATTATGATGAATGTAAGAATAATAAATCAATTACTGAAGATGATAATATTAGATTTAGAGAGGTAAATATTCCGGGTATAGAAGAACCTATGTCTATAGATATTAGTTATATAGAAAAAGGAACTAATTATTTTTATAGTACTGATATGGCTTTAAAAGATAGATTGGATAATATTAAAGAGAATAATTATTCTAAATATGAAGATGTTTTAGATAATATAATTGAAGCTAAAAGATTTTGTAAAAATATTAAAGCTTATAAACCTTCTCATAGTACTAATAATCCCGAAGGAGGATTAGGAGGAGTAGGAGTAGAGAATTGGATTTTACAAAATGGAGGAAGTTTCTATGATGCATGTATTGATTTTGATAGTCATGCTTATAAGAATAATAGATTGGTTCCATTTAATAGATTCAAAGATGAATATCAAATATATGATGCAGGAAGGAATTTCTATAAAGGAAGACATGACGAATTTGTATCTGATAATATGACTGAATCTGGTTATAAGAAACTTGCAACTCATATTCATAAGTATTTAGATAAAATATCTCAAAGAGAATTGAGAACACCTAAAAGAGGAATGAAATATTTCTTTAAAAATAGAGATTGATTCTCTTTTTTTATGATATTATATTGCTAATTAGGTGAATGTATGAATAACAATTATGAAATAGTAAAAAATGTAAATAAAATTTTAGAAGATGGTTCTACTAGATTTTTAGATGGAAAAATGCAAAAAGAAGTGAGTAAAAGACTTAAGAAGAAATATAAAATATTTAAGTCGTATAAAGATGCAGAAAAAGTAATTTTCTATGTAGAAGAAGAACCTAAAGTATCATTATTAGAAATAATTCCAAAGAGTAAAATAAGACATCAAGATATTATGGGTAGCATATTTTCTTTAGGTATAGATTCATCAGTTTTTGGAGATATTATTATTGGTGAAGATAAATATTATATATATGTATTAGATTCAATAAAAGATTATATATTAACTAATTTAGATAAAGTTGGAAATGTAAAAATAGAACTTAAAGAATTAGAATTAAGTTATTTAGAAGATTATGAACATAGATATGAAGAGATAGAAATAATTTCTACTAGTGAAAGAATAGATACAGTTATTTCAAGATTGTTACATACTAATAGAGATACAATACATAAAATTATTAAAGATAAAGAAATAATATTAAATTATGAAATAGTTACTAATAATTCTAAAACATTAAAAGAAGAAGATGTTTTTAGTATTAGAAAATATGGTAAATATAAATATGTTGGTATTATAAATAAAACTAAAAAAGATAACTATATTATATTGATAAAAAAATATATATAATTATAAAAAGATAGACTTCTAAAAAATATATAGAAGTCTTTTTTATTGTGATATAATACAGGTAGGAGGAATACTTATGTATATAGATAAAAAAATATTAATAGGTAAAAATGATGAAAATGAAGCTTTTATTTTACCTAAAATGGCTAATAGGCATGGATTGATTACAGGAGCAAGTGGTTCTGGTAAAACAGTAACTTTAAAAGTAATGGCAGAATCTTTTTCAGCAGCAGGTGTTCCAGTATTTTTAGTAGATGTTAAAGGTGACCTTGCTGGTATGAGTTTTGAAGGAGTAAGTAATGATAATATTACTAGTAGAGTAGAAAAGTTAGGTATTACAGATACATATTCTTTTCAAAAATATCCAACTACTTATTTTGATGTAAATGGTAAATTAGGTCATCCTATTAGAGCAACAGTTTCTTCGATCGGATATAGATTATTATCAAGAATGTTAGATTTAACTGATACTCAAGAAGAAGTTTTAGGTGTAGTATTTAGAGTGTCTGAAGATGAAAATTTAGAATTGATCAATCTAGATGATTTAGATAGTATATTAAGTCATGTAAATGATAATAGAAGTGAATATTCTGCTAAATATGGTAATATATCTACTCAATCTATTACGTCAATAAAAAGAGCAGTATTAAATTTAAAAAGTGGTGGAGGAGATTTATTCTTTGGAGAACCAGCTTTTGATGTAATGGATTTCATGAAATATGATGTTGATAATGGATATGGATATATTAATATTTTAGATGCTCAAACTTTATTTAAAACACCAACTACATATGTAATTATGATTTTATATTTATTAAATACTTTATATAATACTATGCCTGAAGTAGGAGATTTAGATAAGCCAAAATTAGTTTTCTTCTTTGACGAAGCTCATTTAATTTTCTCAGAGATGAAAGAAAATGTAGTAAAACAATTAATTCAAATAGTTAAATTAATTAGATCAAAAGGAATAGGATTATATTTTATATCTCAAGCTCCATCTGATATCAATGATGAAATTTTATCTCAATTAGGTAATAGAGTACAACATGTTTTAAGAGCATATACTAAAACTGATGAGAAGAGTATTAAAGCTGCTGCAGATGGATTTAGAAGTAATCCTAAATTTAATACTGAAGCTGCTATTAAAGAATTAGCTACTGGTGAAGCTTTAGTTTCTTTCCAAACTGAAAAAGGTGAACCAAGCGTTGTTGAGAAAGTTACTATTTTACCTCCACAAAGTAGAATGGGAACTATAACTGATGCTGAAAGAGATTCTTTAATTAAAGCAAGTAGACTATATGGTAAATATGAAAATATGGTTGATTCAGAAAGTGCTCATGAAAAAATACAAAAAGTAAGAGAAGAAAAAGAGCAAGCAAAAATTAAAGCAGAAGAAGAAGCTAGACTAGCTAAAGAACAAGCAGAAGCTCAAAAACAAGCTGAAAAAGAAAGAATAGCTAAAGAGAAAGCCGATGCTAAAGCTAGAGAAAAAGCTGAAAAAGAAAAAAGTAAAAATGTTGATAGAATTAAGAAAAAAGTAGTTAATAAAGCAGAAAATAAAATAATTAATAGTGCAAT